>NZ_JADEWG010000077.1 GCF_015207735.1 [Phormidium] sp. LEGE 05292 | reverse complement strand
CGTTTAACAACTCTAATTTTAAAATGAAGAATCCTTCTTTTTCATAAGCAGTGAAAACTGTAACGTTTGGTAAGTTTAATAAGGTATCTAGATGAAAATCCATCGTCCTTTTCGGGTAAAATGTAGTGCTAACTACATTTTACCCCATGATGCCGGAAGACCCGTAATTTAGATGTTTTGCCTTGATGAACTAATAAGTGTGACATTTTATTTAAATCAATAAGAAGTCATTAATATTTTTGGTTTAGTTTCTGGTTTCACGTTAAGAAAAACAAACTAGTATTTTTAATATACTTCATCGTGAGAACCAATATCTATTAAAACTATTAGTTCTTCACCAGATTCTTCGTCTGTAACTAAAGAAAAAATTATTCGGCAATTGTATTCAACCCAACAAGCCCAAAGTCCATCTAAATTTCCTCGCAGTTTATGGGATTTAAGCGAAGGGAAGAAAGGATCTGCATCTAAAACTTCTAAAACCTCGAAAATTTTCTCTCGCAATTGAGGATTTTTCCGAACCAGACGTTTAAATGCTCTGCGAAAGCTGTTATCCCAAACTAGTGTCATTCTTCACTCAATAAATCTGCTTTAAGATCTGCGAATGTTCCACGTTTAGCTGTTCCTGATTTTAAAGCTGCTAAAGTTTGATTGGCATTTTCAGCAATCTCCGCCCGTCGCTTTTCTATGCGCCGCTTTTGGATCAGTTCAATTAATAAGTCTTGATCTTCTAGAGATAGTTCTTCAACGTATTCAATCAGTGTTTGAAATGTGACAGAGTTACTCATTATTTTAGCGTTCAAAGCTTTAATGTTAGCAAGGTGGGCATTACACCCACCCTACTATTATAATTTACGCCCCGACTGCTTCTTTCGCTGCATACATTACTTCAACAGTAATCTGCGAAATGTTTCTTTCACGGGCAAACTTTTCGGTATTTCGCTTCACTTTCCCCCGGACAAAACCAGGAACTTTATTCAATTCTGCTTGTGCTTCTTTCGTCCAACCTAAGTCAGAATCAGCAGAAATTCCCTTAGTAATTACTTCTTTGGTATCATGTCCGCCGAAGATTTCTAATAGGTGATCTTCCATTCCCAAGGTGAAGGAATTGTAGATTAAATCAACTATTTGATTTGTGCCTTCGTAACCGACGAAAGGTTTGTAACCAATGGGGAAGTTTTGAATGTGAATTGGTGATGCTATTACGCCGCAGGGAATATCTAAACGTTTACCGACGTGGCGTTCCATTTGGGTGCCGAAAATGGCGGAAGGTTCTACTCTGGCGATCGCATCTCCGATCGCACCATTGTCATCACTAATAATCACTTCATCGCAATACTCGCTAACCTGTTCCCGGAACCAATCAGCATCATATTTACAATAAGTTCCCGCCCAAACTACATGAATTCCCATTTCCCGTGCCAGAATTTTGGTAATAGCAGCAGCGTGGGTATTATCTCCAAATACAACCGCCTTTTTCCCGGTTAAATTCTGACAGTCAATGGAACGAGAAAACCAAGCAGCTTGAGAAACATACAAGGTTTGTTCGTTGATGAATTCTTCGTAGTCAACTTCTCCACCTTGAGCATTAATTACTTGTTGAATTTTGCGGATACAACGCGCCGTTTCTACCACTCCCATTGGGGTGATATCTATATAAGGTGTGCCGAATTCTTGTTCTAAATATTTAGCTGCCATTAACCCAACTTCCCGATAAGGAACTAAGTTAAACCATGCTTTCGGCAGATTTTTTAAGTTTTGAACGGAAGCACCTTCAGGAATTACTTGGTTAACTTCAATTCCCAGATCCGCCATTAATTTTTTCAGTTCCATGCAATCATGCTGATTGTGGAAACCTAGAGTTGTCATGCCAATAATATTTACCGATGGTTTTTCGGTTTTCCCTTCAGGAAGATTGCCTTGTTTCCGCGCTTTCTCTATATAATATTGGACGATTTGATGCAAAGTTCGATCGGCTGCTTGCAGTTCATTTACCCGATAATGATTTACATCTGCCAACATCACATCGCCTTTCGCTTCAATCTGAGCGCGATCGACAAAATTCTGCAAATCTTCCTGTAAAATACTAGAAGTGCAAGTCGGAGTTAACACGATCAAATCTGGACGTTCCTCCTGATCTTTACGAGTAATATTATCAACAACTCTTTCTTGAGAACCTCTGGCTAAAACGTGACGATCGACAATACTAGCAGTCACAGGAGTAAAATCTCTTTCCCGTTCTAACATCGATCGCATCACATTAAAATAATCATCCCCCAAAGGCGCGTGCATAATCGCATGAACATTTTTAAACGAACTGGCAATCCGTAGCGTGCCAATATGTGCGGGGCCTGCATACATCCAGTAAGCTAATTTCATAAACTTCTCCCTTATCCTGACAACCGGAAGATAATTGCTTGATTATCAAACCGTTTCTGATTCTCTCAGAGATACAGAACTTTATGGAGTAGGTAATATTGCGGGTTTTGTTATTAGTGCGATCGCTCAAATGCCTTTCCTGACTGGAATTTAGCTGCCAATTAAAACAACAAAATTGTTGTTTTAAAGAAATAAATCTTCATGTTTAAGTAAAATTTTGCCAAGCTTCTGCATAATTGCTCCTAAAAGTCAACAAAATTTAGCCTTTTGTCATTACTAAAGAACCAATAAACAAATGACAAAAATTTCCACCTTTGGTAAACTAGCTCAGTCTGAAAGCACGGTTTTTTTCGATTTACTTGAATTATGAACAGAAAATTGTTGGCAATTTTGGGAACAACCGCCACCTTAGTTATGTCTACAGCTTGGGTAAATTTAGCCCAAGCAAAACCCTCATCGACTACTTCCGATCGACAGCTAATTCAGGCTCAAGCAACCAGGAATGGACTGAATCTTACTCAAAAGCAAAAAACCCAAATGCGACAAATTAGTGCAGAGGCTCGTACCGAAATTCAAAAGGTTCTGACTCCTGCACAGAAAGAGAAATTGCGTGTAATTAGACAACAAAGAGTTCAAGGTTCTGAATTTTGGTCGTCTCTGAATCTTTCGGCCCAACAACAAGCAAAAATTAGACGCATCAGGGAAAACTATCGCCAAAAAATGCTATCTGTGTTGACTCCTGGGCAAAAACAACAACTACAACAAACGCGCCAAGAGCGTCAAAATCGTCGTCAAGTTCAGTAAGCAGTCTTTTTGTTTAGATCCCTGCTCCTACTAAAAAATCAATGATAAAAATTTGAACCTTCGGGAAACTAGTCACGTCTAAAAGTCAAGTTTTTGTATTGGTTAATTATGAACACCAAATTAATTGCACTTTTGGGAACAACTGCCACATTAGTTATGTCTACAGCTTGGGTAAATTTAGCTCAAGCAAATCCTATATCTACTTCTTCCGAGCAACAGCTAATTTTGGCTCAAGGGAAAGGAAATCGACTCAATTTAACTGACGAGCAAAAAACCCAAATGCGACAAATTCGGGAAGCGACTCGTACCCAAATTGAAAGTGTTCTCACTCAAGAACAGAAAGACAAATTGCGTGCGGCTATGGAACAAAGAAGAGCGCAAAGAGGACAACAACAAGCACAACAAAGTGGTGAACGTCGCGGTCAACGTGGTCAAGTTTGGGCTTCTTTGAATCTGACTGCGGATCAACAAGCACAAATTAAACGTATTAGGGAAGAATCTCGCCAAAAAATGCAAGCTGTTTTAACTCCCGAACAACAACAACAAATGCAACAAATGCGCCAAGAACGTCAAAATCGCCGTCCATCTCAGTAAGCTAACTAATAACACATTTTTATTGAAGGGACAGAGAAGTATAGGAGAGAATTGCTTTAATTCTCTCCTTTTTTCTTGGTATCCAATTTTATGTCTCAAGATTTTTCACATCAAAATCTGCAAGGTCGCTCTTTTAAAGGACAAAACCTCACTGGTGCTAACTTTAGTTACGCTGACATTCGGGGAGCAAACTTCAGCAATGCTGTTTTAAAAGGTGCTTCTTTCAGATATGCTACAGCAGGACTGCCAAATTCACAGGCAGTCCAGACAGAAAATAATTTTATTGCTTTAAACAGATTATTATTACCAATGATTCTATTGTTACCTAATATGTTTCTCTTTTTCGCTTTTAACAGTCCTAAACCGTATGAATTATTTAGCCCTAAATTTACCAACACTTATACTATTTTACCGGGTATATTTGTTTTATTATTGATAGCTCTTTGGTTTATTGCCATCATTCTTAATGGATGGGAAATGTTCTCACCCAAATTAGTTGTTTCTGTTTGTCTTGTGCAAATTGGAGTAATGATTTTAGGGTCAAATAGCATTGGCACTGGGATTGCAGACTTGGCTTACCCAGCAATAAGTTGTTTATATGGGGTGTTTTGGGTGACTGGCAGCGTGCTTTTTTCTGCGGTTTTGGCTCGTTATATAGCTGGTTTCCGAGCGGGAGTTTTAGCTTTGGTGATATTTTTGGTTGTGACGGTAGCGATCGCTATATCGGTGTACTTTAATTCATCTACATCTTTTACTGCCATTATAAATTCGGCTATCGTTTTGGCGATAGGTTTGCTGTCTACTTATGTTGGCTGGCGAGCTTTAGTACTTGATGAACAATTTACTAAATTCGGTAATTTTTCCCTAATTACAACCTTCGGTGGTGCAGATTTAACCAATGCCGATTTCACCGGAGCAAAACTGGAACACACCAATTTTAGAAAGGCAATTCTAACTGGTACTTGTTGGCAGGAAGCCAAAAATCTCGATCGAGCTATTTTCGATCGCCCTCTAAACTAATTAACTTTACTAAGTGAATTGAAAATAACAGTTATGCCAACTCTACAAGATTGGGAATGGTTAGCGGCTAGTCTTTTTAACCCAAATTAAGTCATTTGTTACTTGGAAAATTGCCTCGAAAAATTTTATCTTTTTGCCTCTTGCTATTAGTTGATTTTTTTGCTAAAATTGAACCTAAAATGGGATAGGTGCGCTCATATAAGCCATGTAGAAAAGTGAAATGCCCTCTACACAAGCATTTCAGACTTAAAAAAGGAAAGTTCCCAAGGTTTCCCGCTGCATTTCCAAGAGGTCACGAATGCCTTTTTCGGCGAAATCGAGTAATTTATTTAGTTGAGGACGACTGAAAAAACCATGTTCAGCGGTTCCCTGAAGTTCAATCATTGAAAGCTTTTCATTCATTACCACGTTAAAATCAACATCAGCGGCGACATCTTCAGGATAGTTGAGGTCGAGGAAAGGTTCGCCTTCCAAAAGTCCGACGGAGATGGCGGCGACTTGGTGAATAATTGGCGATCGCTCCAGCTTACCTTCATTTAATAGTTTAGCGATCGCATCCGCCAAAGCCACAAACCCGCCAGTAATCGCAGTCGTTCTCGTACCCGCATCCGCTTGTAAAACATCAGCATCAACAACGATCGTTCGCTCACCCAAAGCATTTAAATCCAAAGCCGCCCTCAAAGAACGACCAATTAACCTTTGAATTTCCTGAGTTCGACCCGAAAGTTTCATAAACTCCCGTTCTTGACGTTGGGGAGTTGCACTTGGAAGCATTCGATATTCCGCAGTTAACCAACCCTGACCCTTACCTTCCAAAAACTTCGGCACACATTCTTGCACGCTCACAGTACAAAGAACTTGCGTATCGCCGCAGTGAGTCAACACCGAACCGGAAGCGAAACGAGTAAAATTGCGCTCAAACCGAATCGGGCGTAATTGATAAGGTTCTCTACCATCAGGACGTTGCCAAGACATCGCACTTGCCTCGAAATTTCAACTAGGATACAGCAGTTTGACTAATTTTTTTTAATATACTTTGCTCCACTTGTTCGGGAGATTGGACACCATCGATCAATAAAAGCCTTTCGCGATAACCGTAGTAATCCAAAATCGGAATCGTTCGTTCTTGGAATAATTGAATTCGCCGCTGGATAATTTCCGGTTGGTCGTCAATCAATCCCCGATTTAAACAACGAACTTGCAACTCTGACTCAGGCACATCCAACCAAATTGCCCAATCTAGCTGTTGTCCCAAATCTGCTAACAGAAAATCTAACTCTTCTGCTTGAAAAGCCGTGCGCGGATAACCATCAAGTATCCATCCCTTAGCAACATCTGATAATAACAGTCTTTCGCGCATAAATTCAATCATAATTTCATCAGGTACGAGTTCCCCCTTTTCCACAAACGCCTGCGCTTGCTTACCTAACTCCGTCCCAGTGGTTATCGCATTTCGCAAAATATCCCCAATGGAAATGTAAGGGATAGATAGATAAGAAGATAGCCTTTGGGCTTGAGTTCCTTTCCCTGCACCTGCGCCTCCTAAAATTATTAATCTCACAGCACAACTTCTCCCAAAAAGTGGCATGAAAAATCGACATCAGCTTAATATCTAATTTACTCTGGGATTTTACTACTAATGATAGATGCTTAATTATTGCCAAAGGTTAATGATTTCCCAACAATTTTAGTATTGACTTAATTATATATATAGTGTTTTATTATGGATACTAAGCAAAAAATACACTATATTTTGTAAAGTAAACCAAATGGCGGCGCTAAATAAATAGTGCGGTCGGCAGGTTCCTGACCATCATTTATTGACTTATGGTAGCCCAGATAGAAACCCCAACTGTTACTTCGGTTCGTGAAAGTTACGACACTACGCAGCCTGACATATTACCGGAAATTGAAGGATTGGTACAGGTTTTTACCTCTTCCCATCGCAGTTTCTTCACCAGTGTCATGGCGCAAGCATTAAGAATCGCCGGACAAGGAACACCTGTTTTGGTAGTACAATTCCTCAAAGGAGGAATTAATCAGGGGTATCAACATCCTGTTCGTTTAGGACAAAATTTAGATTGGGTGCGTTGCGATTTACCACGCTGCATTGATACGCCACAATTAGATGAAGTAGAAATGAGTTCTTTGCGGGATTTGTGGAAGTACACTCAAAAAGTTGTCATTGAAGGAAAATATAATTTAGTAGTTTTGGATGAGTTAAGTTTAGCAGTTAATTTTGGTTTAATTCCCGAACAAGAAGTCTTGGAATTTATTGCTAAACGTCCCTATCATGTCGATATTATTATGACAGGGCCAGAAATGCCAACAGCAATTTTAGATGTGGCAGATCAAATTACCGAAATTCGCCGCAGTCATCGTCCTTGAATGAGAAGGCAGAAGGCAGAAGGCAGAAGGCAGAAGGTAAAAATGCTTTTTTATTTTCTTCCACTTCTTTCTTCTTCTTTTTTCTTCTTTCTTCGCGCTCTTTGCGTCTTTACGGTTCAAAAAAATATTATACTAAACCCGGGTGAAAAATCTGTTTTATTAATGAACCGCAGAGAACGCAGAGGACGCAGAGGAAAGAGGGAGAAGATAGAGGGGGTAATTAACCCGGATTCAGTATTACCCTAAATTTAGTATCATCTATATTTACCTGTGTTTTTTCTTGGTTCATCTTTGGGAAACAGCTAAGGATTTGGTTTTTTCCACCAAGCTAATAAACTCAGTGCGATAACCAGCTAAGTCTACATCTTTAGACTGACGCGCTAAATCTAAAACTTGGTCGAAGTTCGCCGCACCTTTGAATTCAGACTCTCTTAAAATCATCCCAAATTCTGCTACTGCTGCGGCAAATTTTAAGTTATTCGAGGCATTGGTAAATGAGACATTTCCATCAATTAATGGTTGAGTAATTAATTCAGAAGTTGTGTCTTTCGGTGCTTTGTAACGCAGTTTCACCAGCATTAACTCGTTGTTTTTATAAGCTTGGGAATCAACTTGATTTTGTTGGTAGCGCAAAGGATCAACTTGGGTTAATTTTACATCACTTTTCACACCTACAGGAATTATTTCATAAAGTGCTGTCACTGAATGTCCTGCGCCTAATTCTCCAGCATCTTTTTTGTCGTTTTTGAAGTCTTCTGCTTGTAACGCCCGATTTTCATAACCAATTAATCGGTAAGCTTGCACTTTAGTTGGATTAAATTCTACCTGAATTTTCACATCTTTAGCAATGGTGAAAATTGTCCCACCCATTTGGGTAACTAATACTTTCTTTGCTTCTTGAAGATCATCAATATAAGCGTAATTGCCATTGCCTTTATCAGCAAGTTGTTCCATTTTAGAATCTTTCAAGTTTCCCATACCAAAACCAAGAACAGTAAGGAAAACTCCCTGATTTCGGTAATTTTCGATTAACCGAACTAATTCACTATCGCTGGAAACACCCACATTAAAATCTCCATCGGTTGCCAAAATTACTCGGTTGTTTCCTGATGGAAGAAAGTTCTTTTTGGCAATGTCGTAAGCAAGCTTAATTCCTTCCCCGCCAGCAGTGGAACCTCCGGCTTTTAACTTATAAATTGCCGAGATAATTTTCTGTTTTTCGTTTCCCGGAGTTGGCGGCAAAACTAACCCAGCATTTCCGGCATAAACCACTATTGAAACTTTATCTTTGGCAGTTAATTGATTGGTTAATAAACGAAAGCTGGTTTGTAAAAGTGGTAATTTATTCGGCTCTTCCATTGAACCGGAAACATCTATTAAAAATACGAGATTGCTGGGAGGTATGTTTTCTGAAGCGATGCGTTTTCCTTGTAATCCAATTTGCACTAATTTATGTTTGGGATTCCAAGGTGTTTGGGAGATTTCGGTGGTAATGGCAAAAGGTCGATCGCCATTTGGTTGCGGATAATCATAAGTGAAATAATTGATCATCTCTTCAATTCTCACCGCATCTTTAGGTGGCAATTGTCCTTCATTAATAAATCTTCTCACATTACTATAAGATGCTGTGTCAACATCAATGGAAAATGTTGATAATGGCTGATTTTTAACAGTGACAAATTGATTATCTTCAATTCGGTTATATTGTTCAGTGTTAGGTGTAGGTTGAGCTACATTATCAGCACTACGAAGTTTAGCTGTAGGTTCTGCTGCTGGTGGTGCAGCATTAGGTAATTTTGCTGCTGGTCTTGGTGAACTAGCAGATAATTGTGGTGCTTGTTTAGCTTTATTTGCTTGTTCGCTGCCGCAAGCAGTTAAAATTAATAAAGGAAACCAACAGAATAATAATTTTACTTGCCAATATTGGCGATGGTTAGCTAGTTTTTTGTTCATAGTTTCAGATTTTCTGCCTATTTTCTGAAATATATGTCTGTTGGGAATGAACCTATGCAGTTTCCCAAACAACTACAATGCTAACCCCGCCAAATCAGAAATTACTAGCTTTTAACCGTTCGTTACTGTTTAACTTTTCTGGAAATGCGGTATCCTAGTATTTCTGTAGTATTTCATGATTACTTGTAAAGCTATGATTAAAAACGATATTTGGATTACTCAAATGGCGCAGAAAGGTATGATCTCGCCCTTTGAACCTCAGCAAATGCGTCGTGCTGGGGACTTACCTCTTATATCATTTGGGTTGAGTAGCTTTGGTTATGATATTAGGCTATCGCCATCAGATTTCCGCATTTTTAGACATATTCCTGGTACTGTAGTTGATCCAAAGAACTTTAATCCTGAGAACTTGGTATCAACTAAACTTCACCAAGATAGCAATGGATCTTATTTTATACTCCCTGCCCACTCTTACGGTCTTGGAGTTTCCCTAGAAAAGTTAGACATACCAGACAATATTACAGTAATTTGCATTGGTAAAAGTACTTACGCTCGTTGTGGTATAATTGCTAACGTAACTCCGGCTGAGGCAGCTTGGCGAGGTTACTTGACCCTTGAGTTATCAAACGCTTCCAGTGCTGATTGCCGAATTTACGCAAACGAAGGGATAGTACAGTTGATGTTTTTGGAAGGCGAACCTTGTGCTGTTAGTTACAAAGATCGTCAGGGTAAATATCAAGATCAACCAGAAACAGTAACTATTGCGCGTATCTAAGCTTACAAATGCGTAAATTCTGGTTATTGATTTTATGAAGTAGCAGCAGGCTCAATAAATATATGTCAATACTCACCGATACGGATTTAAAAAATATTTTATGTTATTACGAATCACAATTGGGTGATAAAAAAACACTGCTAATTGCAAATGGTTCAGATGATTGTTTAACACCAATGGGTTATGACTTAAGAGTTGGGGGTTTTTATAAAAGTTTTATATCAAAGCCTAATCTTGTTCCTATAAAGCCTGGAAAAAAGGTAGAAATTAGACCTGGAGACATAGCTTTAATTGGTACTTTAGAACAGCTAAAAATGCCTAAAGATTGTTCAATATCAGCATTAATTTTGTCAAGAGTATCACAAGTTTCTAGAGGACTATCTAACATATCCACGAAAGTTGATCCAGGGTGGAAGGAAGGGGAACTTTTAATCCCAGTGCAGAATTTTTCTAGAGATATCATAGAACTAGAGTATGGAGAGAAGTTTTGCACTGTAGTTTTCTTCAAGAATGAATCACCTGCATCTCCTTATAAAGGTGGAAGTAGAGAAAAATTTGTTAAATTACTTGCTCAAGTTAGCCGTGAATCTTTGCGGAAGGACTTTGAACTAGGAGCTTTATCATTTTTTGTCATAGTAACTACATTTGTTATAGGATATCGCTTTTTCGGAAATACTCCTGGCTTTGGAGTGACAGTTGCAGCAGGAATAGCGCTAGAAAAGATTGCAACATCATTGTACGCAAGAGTCATAGGAAGACGATAAAAAATAGAAAAATTTTTCTTAAAAATCTATAAGGCTAATTTTAATGTATTAATTTACTATTTGGTTATCAGCATTTTATCTTGTTCATAGATAAACTCTTTTTTCATCGATATAGCGATTTCCGCTTTGTGTAACTCTGTTGCTAAATACATCGCGTGTTCTACTTGAATGCCTGGACAGTCGGCAGCTATTTGTCGATAAATTTGCTTGGCTGTTTTTCCTGTATAACAGTTAATCACTTCTCCAGAACCAGGAGTTGTGTGTTCTACAATAATTTTATCATCCTGCACAGTAATCAAAAAGTTACCAACAGGATCGAGATAATCTCTTTTCTGACAAATTTTGGCATATTGAGACTGAATTACATTATCTGCATTCTCCCAACAATCGTCATAAATATGGCTACTTTGGCTAATAGTAATTAATGGTCCCATTTTTAAATCATAATTAGATCTTTTGGCAATTTCATCTCGAATATGTTTCTGTAAAGCCCTTAATCCCATTGCATTTGCAGGCCAAGCACTAAACATATCATTACTACGAAAAGTTGCTGTTAATGATAATTCGTTTTCTACTATTCTTACCCAAATATGATTAAGGCATGGTGGACTTTGATTTTCTTCGTGATCTTTCACATCCCAAAGGGACATTACCGACCTAGCAGAATCAATATCAGCTACTAATTTGTTAATTACTTGTTCAACTTGATCTTTGCCAAACCAAGACCTTAAACGCTGTCCATAAGTGTATTTAACTCCTTCTCTGTAAGGTGAGTCATCTAAGATTTGGGAAATGTATTCTTCCAGGAAAGTTCTATCAATTGGCAAATAGTTCGGTTCTGGGAAATAGAAGTTTTCTGGTTCATCGGTGACAACTGCCATTAAATCAATTAACTCTTGCCATTTGCCATCGTAACCAGTAGGTCTAATTGTGCCAGTTGTCTTAATTCTGTGGATGATTTTTACCCAAGTTTCGGCTATTGTTTTGCCTTCGATGCGATGTCCGTAACGATGTCCTGGGAATACGGTTGGGGTAACTTCCACTTCGGGAAAAATTAACGGTTCTCCCCAAGGTTCTAAAACTTCTTTGGTTGAATATGAGTTTACTAAATCTACTGCTTCAGCAATTGTTTTCGCTTCTTTAACTTCAATATTTTGTCGCAATATTTCTAAAGCGGTGGCAGAAATTTCTCTATCAATGTAACCTGTAATTGGAGATTTAATTACCCAACAATCCCGCCCGGTGTCGCTTTTCCCTTCGGTAAATCCATGATTAAAAAAGTCTAATAAACATTGACAACCACCAGCGTTTTTATCTTCTTTGGTGGCGTTTAAAATTACTAATCTTCTGACGTGAGGATTAGCTAATAAATTGCGAATTAAAAAGGAAATTCCCCTGGTTGGACTGTATAAATTACCAATTACAGCGTAATTATCAGATGGTAGATGTTTAGCAATTGTCTGTCTGACACTCCAACCTGTAACTATTGCGGTTTGTCCTATACCACAAATTAACTGATTGGGTTTGTAAAGTGCATTATATTTAAATTGAATGGCTGAGTTATTAATCATAAATTTAGTGATACGTGCTACGCACACGCTACGCGATCGCACAATTTTAAATCATATCAAACAATCATAATTTTAGTTTAACCATTAAGGCTTTTGCTTCACCAGCAACAGACAATTTCGCCCATCTTCGTCTCTTTCATAAGATACGCGATCGGTCAAACGGCGAATTAACGACCAACCAAAACCGCCTTCTTGCAGGGCACCTAATTTCGGTTCTGGTATAGTACTCGGATCGAAAGGTTCGCCTCGATCCCAAATCCGAATTTCTAAACGATCGTCCCAAATAGCAAATTGAATTTCGATCGGGGTATCTGGTGGTAATTTTTCGTGGGCGTGGCGTACCACATTGGTAAAACCTTCATCTAAAGCTAGTTTTAACTCATCTAAAGGAATGTATTGGCGATCGCTTTTACTTACTAACCAGGAAAGCTTTGATTGATTACGAAAACATAATTCCTCAAACCATGATAATACCTGGTTAAGGAAAGCGATATCACTTCTAACCGTTAAATTCTCTTTGTAAAATATCCCTTGGCGTTTCCACCACTTCATAAGAAGTACCTAAATTCAACGATAACAATTAGCTGAATTTACACTCAATTCTGGCATAGATGCAATAAAGTTTGCTTTTCCCAAGTAGCGAATTCCTTCGGGTTTAGTTTCAAAGCGATAAGCTAAAACCTCTACACCCAGCGATACTGCTTCTCGCAACATTTTTCCATAAACCGGATCGACCAGATCTCCGGGGGCAAAACTGTCGCAGTCTCCCCTATTAATAAAATAAAGCATTACTGCCCGTCCTGTGGGTAAAATTGAGATTAATTCTTGTAAATGTTTTTGCCCTCTAGTGGTGACAGTATCAGGGAATACTGCTAATCTACCATGTGACCAAGTTGTATTCTTTACTTCCACATAAACAGGCAATTTTTCCTTGCTTCCTGATAATAAAAAGTCAATCCGACTTTTTTTCTCTCGTCCGTAAACTACTTCTGATTTGATTTTTTTATAATCACTTAATTCCGGGAAAGTTCCGGCTTCTAAACCTAGTTTCACGATCCGGTTGGGTAAATTTGTATTAATTCCTACCCAAGTCGGTTCATTATCAGAAACTTGAATCATTTCCCAAGTATAAGCCAGTTTTCTGGTAGGACTTGGATTATGAGAAACTTGTACCAAACTACCAGGAGTAGAAACCCCAGTCATTGGCCCAGTATTTGGACAATGTGCTGTAATTATTTCCCCTGTAGTTAACTCAATATCAGCAAAAAATCGCTTATAACGTTTAATTAAAATACCTAGTAAAAGAGGAGGAAATTGATAAATAAGATTAGAATCCATGTTATTTTTATTAATAATTGATGACTTTCATTCTTTGTTTCATTGCTTTAGCAGCTAAAGCGTAACCGCCATCTGCACCGTCAACAAAATGTACTTGACGACCATTGCGTTCAAAAACTAAACAGGTTACTATGGCCCGATCGGAATTATGTAATCCATAAACTAATTTTCCTTCTTGATACTTAGTTTCCAAATAGTCCGTTAATTGCTGCCTTTGTTCTGAGTTACCAGCAATAACCATACGCAGTATATCATCAAACTTTTTATAATCTGTAGAATCTAAGAAAATATTTTTATATTCTCCCCAATCTGTGGCACTAACTTTTAGTTTAAAATTCAGAGAAAATGCTCCTAAATAGTTTTCTAGCTTGATTTTGGATAAATACCATTGCTGTTGTAACCAATTACCTACTGGCGATTCGCTTCGCGCTCCCTTCGGGAATCGCACTTTCGCTTCCTGCATCAGTTTTCTTTCATCAAGACTCAGTTTAAGGTTAGCTACAGGAATCGGATGAAAATCAATTTCTTTACCGTATATTTCACTAAATTTATTTAAAACTTGCCTATAAATCCAATTTGCTTCTTTCTGTTCACTACTCGTTGCTAATACCAAAATACTGACTATTTCACCATGCTGACTAGGGATATCTTGCCAGCGACATTCCAAACCAGAAAAATCTGCTTTTGGCTGAAATTCTAACTCTTTAACCAAATAACTATCCGCATAATCTGGATTTTTGACTAAATCTGTAGCATGAGTTAAACCATAACTAGTAAAAACTGCTTGGTGATAATGTTCCGAAATTTTTAACTTAGCAATTTTGATATCGTAGCCATTTTGATTAACAACTGATACCGGGACTATTCCCACTCTTAAACCCAATTGAAATTCCAGTTTTGCCAAAAGTTTTGTGGCTAATAAAGCTTCTTTTGCTTGGGGTACAAGTGAAGGTGGAATTAACAATGAAGCACCATCACCACCAAAGACAAAAGGCACTTCAAAATCTGTTGTAATATTTAAAATAGCTACAATTGAACACGCACCAATTAAGTTAACTTCTTTGTAGCGTCCTGACTCGATCGCTTTCGTAGAACCAACAATATCTGTAACAATAACTTGCCAGTCAGGAGGTACAGAAACATAATTTTGGGAATTAGTAATTTCCAAAAAATCTGCTACAGCAGGTAACTGAGAATAAAAATAATCGCTGGACATACTTTTCGTAATCGCCAGTTCGCGATTGAATAGGTAAGGTACGTTTAGTAATTCTTAAGAGTTTGTGTCTGGAATCAAGAAACCCTCTCGAACTTTAGTTAACATTGCCGGAATTGTAGCTGTAGCAACCCTGATCAGTAAAATCTTTGGGTTAGTGCGTCAGCAAGCGATCGCCGCCGCTTTTGGGGTAGGCGCTGCTGCCAATGCCTACAGCTATGCCTACATTCTCCCTGGTTTTTTATTAGTATTGCTGGGTGGCATCAACGGCCCATTTCACAGTGCTTTGGTTAGCGTACTAGCGAAACGGGAAAAAGAAGAGACTGCTCCTATTGTAGAAACAATTACGACCTTTGTCAGTGGAATTTTATTACTAGTTACGATCGCCTTAATTATTTTTGCTGAACCATTGGTGAATTTAGTCGCACCAGGATTAAATCAAACCCAAGGAGTTACAGTAGCACAAGCACAGACACTCGCACTGACGAAAGCGATCGCCATTCAACAACTACAAATTATGGCACCGATGGCGTTATTTGCGGGTTTAATTGGGATTGGTTTTGCTACATTAAATGCCGCAGATCAGTATTGGTTGCCTTCAATTAGTCCCTTATTTTCCAGCATTACTGTCATTGGAGGATTAGCAGGTTTAGCCATAGCTTTAGGTGGTAAAATTACCACTAATGAATATGCGATGTTAGGTGGACAAGTATTAGCGATCGGCACTTTAGCAGGAGCAATTTTACAATGGTTAGTGCAAGTAATTGCCCAATGGCGATCGGGTTTAGGAACCTTACGTTTGCGCTTTGACTTTCACAATTCTGGAGTCAAAGAAGTGCTAAGAATTATGGCACCCGCAACCTTTTCTTCCGGGATGTTACATATTAACGTTTACACCGATTTATTCTTCGCTTCTTTCATCCCCAAAGCTGCTGCTAGTTTAAGCTATGCTGGACTATTAGTACAAACTCCATTAGGCATTATTTCCAATGTTTTATTAGTGCCATTTTTGCCAATTTTCTCGCGACTTGCCGACCCTAAAGATTGGCCTGAATTAAAACAAAGAATTCGTCAAGCATTAATTCTTACTGCCCTCACAATGTTACCGTTAGGGGCAATCATGGTTTCCTTAGCTATGCCGATCGTGCAAGTAGTTTATCAAAGAGGTGCCTTTGATAAACAAGCTTCTCAACTAGTAGCATCCCTCTTAGTTGTTTACGGCATGGGAATGTTTTTCTACTTAGGGCGAGATGTTCTGGTTCGAGTATTTTATGCCTTAGGAGATGGAGATACACCCTTTAGAATTAGCATCTTTAATATCTTCCTCAATGCCCTATTAGATTTCATTTTTTTCAAACCTCTTGGCGCACCAGGATTAGTCTTAGCAACAATGACAGTTAACATGACTTCCATGATTTTTCTCACCTGGCGACTGCATCAGAAAATCAATGGTTTACCTATGAAGACATGGGCAATAAAAATCGGCGCTTTAGGTGGTGCTAGTGTCTTTACTGGTGTAGTTTCTTGGACTGTTAGTTGGGGTTTCCAAAGAGTTATTCCCAACCAAAACTTGTTAACTCAATTGATAGAACTAACTATTGCTTCATTAGTTGGTTTAGCCTTTTTTGCCTTCTTCGCCACCAAATTGAAATTACCAGAAGTAGATATTTTAGTTTCTCGAATTAAACAGAAACTTGGTAGATAAACAAAAAGACTTCTTGCTAAAGTAAAATATCCACATTTTCATCTGTGTTTATCTGTGTTTATCTGTGGATATCTGTGGTAAAAAAATCCCAGAACTCTGACTTTTGCAAGAAGTCCCCAACATTCCCTACATATTGCGTTGAAATTCTTCCAAAATATCCATCAAATTTACTTGACTAGCTGTAGGAATCAAATCTGCCAAAGGAAGATCGCGTTTGCCACCAATTTTTACGGGAATATCTGCCAAAATTTGCAACACTTTGCCTTCATTTAAAGAGTTATCCTCTAGCATCGGATAAACTCGTTCGGCAACCACAGTATGCAAATGCGCTTCCCGCAAATAGAGATGCCACTTGGCAATATCCATATAAACATTATTGCCAATTTCAGCGGCGAGAGATTCGATCGCTTGTGAAGAATTTGTCTTAGCCATAATCAGTTACTCTGGTGAAATTGCTCAAAAATCTAGTTTTATCCTATTAAAACAAATTTGATGGGATTGCAACATCACTGCGAAGTCAGAGAATTTACCCTAACTGGAGGAGGATTTTGAAGCAGTTTCCTTGGTGACAATTGCAGGTTGAGAGTAGTTAGCAATTACAAAAATATACAAAGCATGGGCAAACAAAACCGTCGCCCATCCGCCTGTCACCCAAACCGCCCAAGGCCAATCAGCTTTTTGTAAGATATCAAAAAACCATATCCCGGAGTTACAAGCAGCAAAAATCGCTACATGGACAGCAAAATTCATTCGGTCATCGAGTTTGCGGTAGGCGGGGTCATTGCGATCGGGTTTTCGGGGCCAACGAGGAGGCATAAAATATTTCTAGTAAGTGGAACAGTGTTAGTACTTATCTAGATTGTAGAGTAATTCATTTCAATGGTAACTCCACAATCAGGATCAGGATTTAGTGGATTTGAGGATGAGCAGGATTATATTTGGGGTTAAATACTTTTTTAAACTGAAGACTCGTCGCTCCAAAATTAATCAGTAGCCCAACAGGAAAATCATAAGCTACTACATAATTTTTTGCTTGCGCTAAATGTACATTTTCTAAATTTATTACGGCTTTTAACTCTACAATTACTTGATTTTCTACAATAAAGTCTGCTCGGCGCGTTCCCACATGAATTCCTTCATAATAAATATTCTGCTCTATCTCCCTACCAAAATTTAAACCTGCCCTTCCCAATTCAATTGCTAAACACCTTTGATAAATCACCTCCTGAAACCCATTGCCCAGTATATTATGTATTTTCATAGCACACCCATTAATTTTATATGTAATCTCATTTAACTGCATATCAGAAGTTAGTGAATTTTGAGGATAAACAGAATTATATTTCGTATTATATAGACATATAAATTATTTTCTCTGTCATATAATAAATTCAAATCAATCCTATTCATCCTTAAATCTAAAAAATCAATCCTGTTCATCCTTAAATCCTACTAATCCTGATCATTTATTGGTTTTGATAGTAATAATCTCCCGACTTCCCACCCGTCTTACTAATTAAACGAATCGCCTCAATTTGCATCGACTTTTCCAAAGCTTTCGCCATATCATAAAGCGTTAACGCCGCCACAGAAACCGCAGTCAAAGCTTCCATTTCCACGCCTGTTTCCGCCTTAGTTTTTACTCGTGCCCGAATTTGATACCCCGGTAATTCTGAATCTGGAGTAATTTGCACTTCCACCTTTTGCAAAGGTAAAGGATGACACAAGGGAATTAACATCGAAGTCTGTTTCGCTGCCATAATTCCAGCTATCCTCGCCGTTCCCAACACATCTCCTTTGGGGGCATTTCCCGACTCAATTGCCTCTAACGTCTGCGCCGACATCCGCACCTGCGCCGCTGCTACCGCTTCTCTCACAGTGGCTTCTTTGGCTGAAACGTCCACCATGCGGGCTTCCCCGCTTGCGTCCAAATGAGTTAAAGGAGAATTTTTGGAAAAGTCTTGCATAATTTGGAAAACCTGTGTTACTATAAGATTCTGTGATTGAAACACAAGGGCTTGTAGCTTAGCGGATTAGAGCGTGTGGCTACGGACCACAAGGTCGGGGGTTCGATCCCCTCCAAGCCCGTAGATAAAGGATAAAGGATTAACTTCTTTATCCTTTATTTTTTTTTTCTAGGGTCTGTTGTGAGGACTTCAGTCCTGATAACTAATGACAAAACTATTGTTGAGTATTATGTGCGATCGCGTCCACTACTTCCCTCACCCGATAGATTGGTCTGCCTTGAGATTCATGGTAAGTTCGCATTAACAACTCTGCCAACAATCCAAAACTAAATAATTGCACACCAGCTAGTAAAAGCACAACTGCCAAAACCAACAAGGGACGATTGCCAATTTCTTCTCCTAATACTAATTTGACAAAAGTAAGATAACTTCCAATTGAAATTCCGGCAAACATAGAAATTAAACCCCACCATCCAAAAACGTGCATTGGACGAGTGAGAAATTTCTTCATAAACCAAATTGTTAACAAGTCCATTAATACCCGAAATGTTCGTCCTAAACCATACTTACTTTGACCAAAACGCCGTGCATGGTGACGTACAGGTATTTCAGTAATTCTCGCACCTTCAATATAAGCTAGTGCAGGTAAAAAGCGATGTAATTCGCCGTAAAGATTCATGTCTGCAACTAGTTCGGAACGGTAAGCTTTTAAAGAACACCCATAATCATGTAATTTTACATCTGTAACTTTGCCAATTAACCAATTCGCAATTTTAGAAGGTAGGAGTCTATCCAAAGCACCATCTTGGCGATTTTTCCGCCAACCACTTACTAAATCATAACCTTCTTCCAACTTCGCTATTAATAAGGGAATATCGGCGGGATCATTTTGCAAATCGCCATCTAAGGTAACAATAACCTGTCCTTTAGCATAGTTAAAACCTGCTGCCATTGCCGCAGTTTGACCATAATTTCGCCGGAGTAAAACTGCTCTTAAATCTGTTCTTAGTATTGCTTGTTCTCGGAGTAGTTGGGTAGATCCATCTTTGGAACCATCATCTACTAAAATGATTTCGTAGCTGAGTCCTGAATTTTTTAAGGAATTAGAGATAGCATCAATCAAATGTGGTAGACTTTCCACTTCATTGTATATTGGCACCACTACCGATACATTGGGTTGGTCGGAAAAGTTGTTATGTGGGACAGTGTTTTGGTAGATTATCGCAGTCATGGTCACTCCTCAAAAATTTTCAACTACAATTCTCGTTGTTAACGATTAGTTGATAAAAAGTTCCTAGTCCAGCACCAGCAATTTCCGCCAGAATACTAATTAATCGGTATAAAGCAACAGTAGCTAACATTAAGGCGGGAGAAAAGCTGGAACCTAAAATTGTTAGTATTGTAGCTTCAAATACTCCGAGTCCTCCAGGTGCACCAGGCACGATTAAACCTAAAAGCCAAGCTAAACTAAAAGCTGTGAACAGTAATGGTATTTTACTAGGTTCGATCGCACCCAGCGCCCTTAAGGTTAACAGAAATCCCGTACCCCTGAATCCTACAAAGCAGATTTCTCCTAACAAAGGTACTAAAGGATAACTTTTCACTGGCAAAGCAGTCGCTTCAACATTTACTGAACCAGACTTTTGTTTTGACTTACTCAGTTTTAGAATCAATCGGTTTAAAATTCGGGGATGAATAGCAATTAAGACTACCACTAATCCTAAAAGTTGCCAAGCTAAAAAAGATGAATTGTGCGACCATAGCAAAGGAATGCCAATAACAGCAAAAATCAGGGCGCTAGCTGCCATTAACAAAGGTTCTAATAATACAGCAACAGTAGCGATTTCTAGAGAAACACCTTTTTGTTTAGCGGCAACAATGCGACCATAAAAATGCCACACATTTCCGGGAATATATTTAGCAATGTTCGTTTTTAAGTAAACGGGAATTCCCCAAGCTGCGGTAATTGGTTGTTTAAGATGATGAAAAATCCAAACCCAAACCCAAGCCGACCAAATATGTGCTAGTAAGGTGATGCTAAATGCGATCGCTAAAATTTCCCAACCTTTACCATTAATTCTAATTGCTGCCACTCCCGCCGCATGATCTTTCAACACTTTCGCCAGAAAAAACAGCGTCACACCCAAAATTACCCACCGCAAATAGGGCTTAAATTTTGCAGATAATTGTCTAATAAAACTACTGATTTTCATTATTTCCCAATCCTGTAGGACAGGCATCTTGCCTGTCAACATCAATACCCAGTCCCCTCACAACTCTGCCAAAACCTCGTAATTGCTGATAATAACCTTTGCTAACTTCATCACCTATATCGGAAAGTTCATCAATGGCAATTCCATTCCGCCCCAACTTTTCCCCAGAACTGTGAATATAACATTCATTTCCTAAATAAAGCCCTACATGAGTCGCTTTTTCACTATTGCCAAAAAAGACAAAATCTCCCGGTTGTAAAACCTCAAAAGTCACCTTTTCCAGAAAAGCTTCCTGTTGATAAGCATCTCTTGGTATCCAAATTCCCGAAGCAGCAAAAGCAGCTTGCATTAGTCCCGAACAATCGTAATTTGGCCCTAATGTACCACCCCAAAGGTAACAATTGGGTTGTTGCATGGCATTTTGGGTAAAAGCAATGATTTGGGGTAACTTATTTTGAATTTCTTCGCCAGAAAACGCGATCGGCTGATATCCTATTTCTGCACGCACCAACGACATTAAATCATCCTTTAACAACCACCCCGGATAACTATCCTCCATCAAACAAACTGAAACCGCCATTTCAGCTTCATTTGGCAAAACTTTCAGGTAACGTCCCACTTTAGCTTGAGTTGCCAAACGATTACAACTAGGAGAATCATATATATTGAGGTTTGTTTGGCAGATGTACTCAATTGATAGACTAAGGTTCATAACACTTAAAAACTTTCAGGAGTGCTTCAGATATCAGAAGTAGCTTTGCCTAAAATGTTTCTAGGTAAAGTTAAAAAAAGACCGTGAACAATTTACATTTAGAATCGAATGAGCTTTTTCCGTAAAGACGAAAAACTAGAAAGTCTGGGTAATCAGATTTTACAGGCAACTTGGGCAGAATTTCCCGAATTAGGTCATAACCAAGTAGCGATGACTTGGATTGTCTACGATCCACCAGTAGTAGTAAATACTGGAGGTGCCTTAAATCCCGAAACTTTTTGGCAACACCAAGTTCGCGGTTTTAACTATCGAGGATTCGATCGCATTTATCCCGCCAGCATAATCAAGCTATTCTACCTCGTTGCAGTTTACGAATGGATCGAAAAAGGCATGATCCAAACCTCTGCCGAGTTAGAAAGAGCAATCCGGGATATGATCGTTGACTCCAGCAACGATGCCACCAGTTTAATAGTCGATGTATTAACTGGCACCACCAGTGGGCCAGAACTCACAACAGGGCCTTTTGAAACTTGGAAATTGCAGCGCAACATAGTTAACCGCTACTTTCATTCCCTTGGTTGGGCAGAATTAGAAACCATCAACGTCAACCAAAAAACCTGGTGCGATGGCCCCTACGGGCGCGAACGCCGCTTTGTCGGAGAAATGATGGAAAATCGTAATATGCTCACCACCAACGCCACCGCCCGTTTGCTACATAGTATTATCGGCGGAGTTGCGGTATCCTCCAGAGCATCCCAAGCAATGATGGCTTTAATGAAACGTAACCTTAACGCAGTTGAGTTAAACAGCGACGACGAAAATCAAATGACAGGTTTTCTCGGCGGTGGACTCCCCCAAAACGCCCAAATTTGGTCAAAAGCTGGTTGGACAAGTCAAGTGCGTCATGATGCTGCCTACATTGAAATCCCAGACAAACCACCTTACTTGTTAATCGTCTTTACTGAAGGCAAACCCCACAGTAAGAACAAAGCCATTTTACCTTTCATCTCTCGGCAAGTACTTGCCGCCACAAGCAATCTATAAAACATTTTCCCTTATTGCCAAATTGTAGGATGGGCATCTTGCCCGTCCTCATCAGATGAGGCTGAAAGCAAAAGAGTTTGTCCACAGCTTTTTAACTTCTGCAAAAATCTCTCTAATGGTTGGTAGCAAAACTTATAAAAATCCCGTAAATTAAAATTTTAGACTAAAATTTAGTATAAAATTTCACTGATATTTTAAGGTTGAACCACTTTGTTTGTGAGGAGTGACAGTGAATAACCTTTTTTTGCAACGCGCTGTTTTTCTGTTTAGCGTTACAGCTATGGTTGGTGGGATTGGTAATTTACCCGCCAAAGCTGAAACACCAGAGGTGAAAATTTCAGGTAATCCTCAGTGGATGGTTGCCCAAAGTAATCAGCAAAACTTTGCACAACTGTCTGTACAAAGCTCGTCAAGTAGCGTCGGGGCAGTTAAGCAATCAAATGTCCTATCTGCGATCGATCCTGCGGAAACACCATTAACAAATTCTTCATCTTTACAAAATAGTCCGCCAGTTCCAGGAACAACTCTTACATCTGCGGCAAATCTGTTAGGTCAACCTGTTGCTAACTCTAACTCGCCAACTTCTACCCCTAGAACAGAGAACTCTAGAACTAGTAATTCTCGCACTAAAAAGGGGACTCAAGTCGCACAGTATGAAATAGAACCCGGTCGAGAAACTCGTTCTGGTTATAGTTATGTTGGTGCTGGTGGTAACATCGGTTTAACTGGTGAATCAGCAATTGGAGATGTTGGTTTTGCACTCTTTAGTAAAATCGGTTTAACCAGGGTTTTATCTGTGCGACCAATGGTAGTTTTTGCTGATAATACTGACTTTGTGATCCCGATTACTTACGATTTTCCCATCATAGCAGAGCCATTCCAAAGAATTGGTTTAGCGCCTTTTGTTGGTGCGGGAGTAATTATCACAACCTATGAAAAGAGTAATTTTGGTGCTGCTTTAACAGGTGGTGTTGATATCCCTATCAACAAGAATTTTACCGCAGTTGCTAGCGTCAACATCGGTTTTGTTGATACTACAAGTGTAGGTTTATTGTTGGGTGTTGCCTACAACTTCACTACAGGATTTAATTTCTAATATTGAGTGAATTTCCGAACTTGACTTCGTATTCTCCTAAAACCTTATTATTGCGCCCCTTTTTTTACAGAAGGGGTTATTTTTATCTTAAATTACTTGAAATTCTGTAATTAAAAATACTTAGAGTATTGAGTTTTCCTGAAATTATTATACTTATAAGTAAGAAAACTTATACAAAATTGCCTAAATTAACAATATAGAATAAAATTTTAGTAAAGTGTGATCGTGACTTTTGGCAATAAACCAAGTCTTTGTGAGGAGTGACCGTGAGTAATATTACTTTTGAGTTCCAGAGAAACCTTTTTCTTTATGTTGCTGCGATCGCAAGTGGATTGAGTATAACCTTAACAACTGTTAATGGATTACCCGCCCAAGCAGAAACAATTGATAATAACAGCTCTACTAGTGAGCAAAACGTTAACAGTAACACACTGAACCAAAACACCACCTTAACACCAGAAGAAACATTTACCGTTCCAAAAGCAGTAGCTTTAGATATTCAATCAGAAACAACAGAATCACCAAAAATTCCCGCCACGCCAGAGGCCAAACATCAACCATTTCCAGGAACAACCGAAACTAACGCCTCAGTTTTGGTAGAACAACCTAAAACAAAAGGTCAAGTTGCACAATTTCGCGATGTCGAACCAGGTCAGGCACTTAACAATGGTGTTAGTTACATCGGCATTGGTGGCAACTTGGGAATTACAGGCGGCACAGCTATAGGAGACTCCGGCTTCACCGTGTTTGCCAAAATAGCTCTTAGCAGAGAGTTTTCTTTCAGACCAGCCCTTATATTTAGCGAGGATTTCGACGTTCTGTTGCCCATAACTTATGACTTTCGCATAGCAGATACCCCTCTTTTTCCTTTTGTTGGCGGTGGCTTACTAATTACAACTGGTGGTGGAACATTGGGCGGTTTAATTACTGGCGGACTTGATGTTCCTATCTCTAGGCAATTTACCGCTACAGGTCGCTTGAACGTTGGGTTTACCTCCGAAGATGCTTCCTTTGGTTTGATATTAGGTGTAGGCTACAACTTTGCCCTCTGATTTAGATTTTTAAGAAAGGCAGAAGGCTCCGAGGCAGAAGGGAAGAAAGGCAGAAGGCAGAAGTAAAAATCCTCAAGAGTCCCCTTGTCCCCTTGTCCCCTCTGCCTCTGGAGTCCCCTGAGTTTCCTTACTTCGGGCTAACTTTGCCTGTAACCTTCAACTTACCGTCATCTAAGACACTCCAAACATCGTAGCTGCCGACGACATCGCCATTTTCATCGATGTCAACGTTACCGCTAGCACCTTGGTAATTAATGTCTTTGCCTTGGCGGACTAATTCCAAAGCTTTGCAAACATCGGTTACTTCTTCACCAGGGGCATTAGCAACTTCGCGAATTTTACTTTTAATTCCTTCCCCGGTGTTTGATTTAGAAGCTTGTGCTGCCAGTGCTAACAAAGCGGCGGCATCCCAAGAGTGGGGAACATAAGCACTAACCGGGCGTTTTTCCTTTTCCTCCCAAGATTTGGTGAACTCTGCAAGTGATTTACCGTTGGCACCGGGAACAGTACCGATCGCAGAAGCTAAAATAAACTTACCGTCGCTAGTTTTGCCCACTTGTTGCGGAAATTCAGGAGAATACACACCATCGGTAAGCATTACCGTAACACCCTTCATTAACCCCTGTTCGTAAGCAGACTTCAGCAACAAAGAACCAGTTTCAGCATACAAAACTGCTACTACCGCATCAGGTTTACCAGCAAAAGCCGCTGCTGCTTCAGATTCAAAAGTCGTAGCTTTTGGGTCATAACGAGTTGGTTTAGCTTCGTTGACTACCGTTCCTCCCAAAGCTTTGAAGGCTCTAACAAATTCCTTTTCAAAACCCACACCGTAATCATTATTAATTACAACAGTAGAAACTCGTTTAAAGCCTTTTTCACTTGCTAATTTAGCTAAAGCTTGAGCCTGATAAGTATCCGGTGGAGCAGTCCGCGCCCAAAAGCCTTGAAAATCACCCTTCTTGGCTCTTTCTGTAAACACTGGACTCGTACTACCTGGAGAAATTAACATTACTTTGTTTCGGGCTGCAATATCCACAGCAGCACTAGACACGCTGCTAGCAAAAGAACCCACCACTCCGGCAACTTTATCCACTTCTGCCAGTTTAGTCATTGCCGCTGCGCCAGCTTCCGGTTTCGTTTGGTCATCTTCCGAAATTAAAGTCACAGGCTGACCGTTGACACCACCGCATTTATTAACAGTTTGCACTAACAACGGCACAGAGGCAATCATCGGTTGTCCAATGGAAGCTAAGTCCCCAGTGGAAGGTAGCAAAGAACCAATTTTCAACCCATTACCCGTAGCCGCTGACGTTGGCGTTGGCGCAGCAGTAGGAGTAGCGGCAGCAGTAGGCGTGGTAGCAGCATTTTGGGCAGCGGGGGTGGGGGTGGTAGCACTGGGATTGTTGGTAGTGGTGCTTTGACACGCTGTTGTCAAAAAGCCTGCAATCAAAGGAATAATGGCAAGAGTAAGTTTTGTTTTTAGCTGTAGGATAGGCATCTTGCCTGTCTCACTTGGCTTTGTTGGTCTTTTCATCATTTGGCTACTGAACTTCTCCACAGTCAACTACAAATACAGGGCAAAAATAGCTCGCCGAGCTTAACCTTTAGTTGGTTGACAAAAACTTTAGCATCTTCTATTGATTTCGCCAAAATAATTACTTATACCAATTCTCTATGAAGATGCGCTTAATTTACCCCACCCCAAACCCCTCCCCGTCTACAGGGAGGGGCAATGATTAAGCACAATTTTACAGAGAATTGGTATTAGATTCCCTTGAACTCCCCGACTTGTTCAAAAAGTCAAGGAGCTAAATATAAAGTCATTTGTTAAAGTAAGATATTCTATTGCATTTTCCTCTAAGTCTTTGCGCTCTACAACTAAGGCACCTGTGTATTCTGAGTTTGGTTCGAATTCAGTGCAATACCAGCGTTTATTGAGTAATATATTACTTTCAGTGTTGTGCAAATTAATGGCGTTTTCCGGTGTAAAAGAAACTGCGATTGTTTGTAGTCCTGCCAATCCTTCCCCTGTCGCTTTGAGATAAGCTTCCTTAATAGTCCAAAACCGAAAAAATAGTTGTTTCTGTTGTGATTCTGGCAGTGCATTAATTAGGGTGGATTCACTTTTGGAAAAAAAGCGTTCTGCTAATTGTTGCACATCGGTAATGTCGCGCAAATGCTCTAAATCAATGCCAACAGCACGATTAAGAGCGATCGCATAAACTGCTAAACCATGAGAATGAGATACATTAAAACACAACCTCTCCTCAGGATCAATATTATTTAGTTCTGGCTTTCCCTGAAGCGAGTATGCAAACTCTAGTTTTTGAGGTTCAAAATTTAAATAACGGCTCAGAATAACTCTCAATAATCCCCGACAGGCAATAAATTTTTTTTTGTCTTTTTCAAAATAAAACTTTTCTGCCCGCTGTCGTTCATCTAAAGACAAGTTTCCCGCTAAATCAGTTAATAAATCTGTCGGTAAATCTAGCTCGGCTCGCCAAATATGCAGATAGTCTGGGGAAATAGTCAAGTTTTGCGGAGGACAACGCCATAAGCTCATAGAAGTGTACAATGTTTTAGTTCATGATGAGAGTAAATTATTAAATCTAGTTTAGGAGTTTAAATGTAAAATAGCATAGTCATTAAATATACAAAAAAATTAACAACCTATCAAAAATAGTACCGGAATGCGATCGCCCTTATCTTTTCAGGAGGGGACAAAACCTAACTCAACAGGTTTTAACCTATGGTTTCTCTTCATGTCGCTCGTCTATCTTTTAACTACTATAATTACAAAAGGAGGTGAATGGTAATTGTATAAAATGTTCTCTATTAAAGCTCAGTTTACACAAGAAGAAAAGGGCTTCTGGCTCAACGAGTGTAAGCACGCCAATACTTTAATTAATGGCGCGATCGTCTTCAGATCAAGGTGTAACATCCTTTGAGAATCTCCCGTGTTTCTCACCCGAAGAGATGTCAGAGATCACTACCTAAAAAGTAATTTTACAGATACATTCAGAAAAAGAGGCAAAATTTTGAACTAAGGAAGCGACTATTCCCAACTCAGAAATTTTCCTCAACCTTATCCGCCTTTGACCGATCAGATGAACCGAACTGGAAAACACAACTCTCATACCTCTGCAATTATGCGTTATGGTGTAGCATTTTTGACAGTAGGTATTGTTTTTGGGATAAAATTCCTCTTTGAACCGTTATTTGAAAAAGAAAGCCCATTTCTCCTCTTTTTTACCGCTGTGATTATCAGTGCTCTGTATGGTGGAATCCAGGCGGGAGTCTTAGCTACAATTTTGTCAGCATTAATCAGTAATCGCCTATTTTTATCCCCATCTAGTAACTTATTTGTGCCAAACTTGGCACAAAATGTGAAGCTAATAGTATTTATCTTAGAAGGAATTTTTGTTAGTAAAATAATTCATCAATTAAATACAGCTAATCAGAAAATGAAATGGGAGCAACAAGCATTAAAAGAAAGTGAAAATAGAACTCCTTTATTGAGAGAACCAGTGGAAGATTATGCAATTTTTTTATTAGATCCAAAAGGGGCAATTGTTAGTTGGAATCAAGGCGCACAAAATCTCAAGGGATATGAAGCCAAGGAAATTATTGGAAAGCATTTTTCTTGCTTCTATCCAGAGGAAGATCTTGCCCAAGGTAATCCCGATCGCTACTTGCAAATCGCAGCCAGCGAGGGACATATAGAAAGAGAAGGCTGGAGAATTCGTAAAGATGGTTCCCGGTTTTGGGCCAACGCTATAATTACTGCTTTACGAGATCAGAAGGGAAATCTGACAGGTTTTTGCAAATTAACGCGAAATTTGAAGGAACCGCAAGCTGCGCTTGGCGATCGCAAACCAGTAACATCGCTACCGCAACAGCTAAAAAACTACTTAAACCTGGAAAATCGCATCCATGAACGCACCGCCCAACTAACAGCAGCGAATCAAGAATTACAGCAACAAATTGAAGAAAGAAAGAAAGCAGAAGCAGCATTGCAAGAAAGTGAACAACGCTTCCGCGCCATCTTTAATCAGACATTTCAGTTTATTGGGTTAATGCAACCAGATGGCATTTTAATTGAAGCTAATGAAACAGCTTTAAATTTTGGTGGATTACAGCGAGAAGATGCGATTGATCGCCCATTTTGGGAAACCCGATGGTGGACACTTTCTCCAGAAACCCAAGAAACATTAAAACAGGCAATTCAAAAAGCCGCCAAAGGTGAATTTATTCGCTATGAAGTAGACGTTTTAGGTGCAGGAGATACCGTTATTACGATCGACTTTTCCATCAAACCAATACAGGATGAATCCGGGGAAGTACTATTACTAATACCTGAAGGACGAGACATTAGCGACCGCAAACAAGCCGAAGCCCAAGTACACCAACTTAACACCCAATTAGAACAGCGAGTCCAAGAACGCACCGCCCAACTAAAAAGAGAAATAGATGCACGGGAACTCGCTCTCAAAGACTTACAGCAAACAGAAGAAGCACTGCGCCACAGCGAACAACAGTTTCGCATGGTAGCTGAAACTATGCCCCAAATTGTTTGGACAACTTTGCCCGATGGTGCGGTAGACTACTACAACTACCGTTGGACAGAATTTAGCGGCATTCCCCAAACAGCAGGACAAAACTGGGATTGGCAACCGATTCTACATCCAGAAGATCGGCAGCGCACCTTAGATGCTTGGAAAAAAGCATTGCAAACCGGAGAACTCTACGAATGCGAACACCGCCTCAGAAGGGCAGATGGAGAATTTCGCTGGTTTCTCAGTCGGAGTTTACCACTCCGCAATAGTCAAGGGCAAATTATTAAATGGTTCGGCAGCGCCACCGATATCCACGAACAAAAGCAGGTGCAAGAAGCATTAAGGCAAAGCGAAGAACGGTTCCGAGTTGCAGTCGATAACATCCCCGATCCTTTTGTCATTTACGATGCGGAACGTCGCTTGCAGTTCATCAATGCTGAGGGTTTGCGCCGAATGCAAATGCCCTTAGAAGCATTATTAGGTCGTCGGGATGAAGAAATTTATCCCCCCGAAGTCACAAATGATTATCTACCATTCTTAATATGGTCAGTAGAAACGCTGACTACCCAGAATTTTGAATGTGTAAGTACCCTACCTAGCTACGGTACTTACACCGCAATTATTTCCTACATTCCCTTACTCAACGATCGAGGAGAACTCTATCAAGTTATCGGCATCACTCACGATATTACTAAGCGCAAACGTGCCCAAGAAGCTTTGCGGTTAAGTTCGGAACGCTTCCGTATTGCATTAGAAAATTCCCCGCTCACCGTTTTCAACCAAGACCGAGAACTCGGCTACACTTGGGTTTACAACCCTCAACTAGGTTATAAGACGGAAGAAATACTGGGCAAAAAAGATGCCGATCTAATGCACCCAGATGATGCTGCTAAATTAACAGAAATTAAACAGCGGGTACTCTTAACCGGGAATGGAGTTCGGGAAGAAGTTCATGCCAGTAAAACTGGAGAGTTTTCTTACTATGATTTGACTGTGGAACCTTTGCGCGATGAGTTCGATCGAATTGTCGGCATTACTGGGGCGGCGATCGACATTACCGATCGCAAACGCACAGAAGCACAGCTGCAAATACGGGCACAACAGCAAGCAGCGATCGCTCATTTAGGACAAAGAGCATTATCTGGCATCGACTTAGATCAATTAATGGAAGAAGCTACCAGTCTAATTGCCCACATCCTTAATATTGAATATTGCGAAATTCTTGAGCTTTTGCCCGATGGACAACATACACTGTTACGTTCCGCTTTTGGCTTCCCAGAAAACTTAATTGGACAAATTACATTTTATAAAGGGTTGCCATCTCTAGTAGGGGAAATTCAAGAATCAATAACACCTTTACACGCTTCTGAATCTGTAATAGTAAATGACTTGCATTCTGAAACTCGATTCACTCCTTTCCCGCTGTTGCAAGAAGATCAATTTGTTAGAGGAGTAAGTACAATTATTGCTGGAGTTCCCGAGAATTTCGGTGTTTTACAAGTTCATACTACCAGTGAGTACACCTTTACTCAAGATGATATTTACTTCTTGCAAGCCGGGGCAAATATTCTCGCCGAAGCAATTCAAAGACAAAAAGCTAGGGAAACTTTACAACAACAATCAGAGGAATTAGCATTAGCAAATCGCCTCAAAGATGAATTTTTGGCAACGATTTCTCACGAACTACGTACCCCTCTTAATTCCATGTTAGGTTGGGCAAAACTTTTGCCTAGCAGGAATTTTAGCCAAGAAACTGCTCGTCGAGGCATCGAAACTATTGCCCGCAATACTCAAGCTTTGGCACAAATAATTGAAGACGTGCTAGATATGTCCGATATTATTCGGGGAAGGCTAAATTTACAAGTTGAGTCTGTGTCATTGGATGTGGTAATTCAAGGGGCGATCGCTTCGATTAATCTAGCAGCAGAAGCGAAAAATATTCAAATCTGTTCTAAAATTGATGACTCTGTAGGAACTTTGGGCGATGCCAATCGCTTACAACAAATAGTTTGGAATTTGCTCTCTAACTCAATCAAATTTACCCCCAATGGGGGACAGGTAGAAGTTCGGCTGAGTAGAATCAACAATCAAGCCCAAATCCAAGTCAGCGACACCGGAAGAGGCATTAGCCCTGAATTCTTACCTCATGTATTCGATCGCTTCCGTCAAGAAGATGGTTCTATTACTCGTTCTCACGGAGGTTTAGGTTTGGGGTTAGCGATCGTCCGTTACCTAGTCGAACTACACGGCGGTACAATTCAAGCCGAAAGCTCAGGCTATGGAAAAGGCGCAACCTTTACCGTCCTACTTCCCCTTGTTTAGCAAGAGTGCAGGGGTGCAGGGGAGATAAAAGAAAATTTAGAATTTCCCAGTCCCGTAGGACAGGCATCTTGCCTGTCATCCCCAGTACCCAATACCTAAAACCAAGCTAATAAAAAAACGGAGAGGGAGGGATTCGAACCCTCGGATGGGTCTTACGATTCCATCAACAGATTAGCAATCTGCCGCTTTCGACCACTCAGCCACCTCTCCAAGGTGACAGTAACTCATAGTAACACGCTTTCGATAAATAATCCAGAGAATTGTCAATTAATTTTGAGTCAAGCTATTCCGCATTTAAATTACTTTGTTTGGAAATAGAAGAAAATTGCTCTAATTCTCTCCCCATCTCCCCATCTCCCC
>NZ_JADEWG010000331.1 GCF_015207735.1 [Phormidium] sp. LEGE 05292 | reverse complement strand
CCCCCATCTCCCTATCTCCTCTAACTCTGCCTCTAAGCACTCACACTACTTAATTGTTGTTTCGCTGAGGGTTGTTTGAGTAAGTCAAGGTAAAGGTTAGTTAATTGAGAAGCGACTCCATCCCAGCTAAATATTTCTTCGACTCGTTCTCTGGCATTTATTCCTAATTTGTTGCGCCATTCTGGGTGAGTGAGAAAGCGATCGATCGCCGCAGCAAAAGCAGCATCATCTTTAGGAGGACAGAGTAAACCAGTTTCTCCGGGCTTAATTGTAAATTGTAAACCACCAACATCACTGCCAATAACTGGTGTACCACAAGCCATCGATTCAATTGTTACTAACCCAAAGGGTTCATAATGACTGGGAACCACAGTTACATCAGCGGCGGTGTAGTAAGTTGGTAAAATTTCTCGATTCAATCTTCCGGGGAAAAGTGTTATATCATTTAAGCCGAGTTCGTCTACAATGCTGGCAATGCGATCGTATTCTTTCCCATCACTCTGTCCAGGTCTAAATCCGCCACCGATAATTAATTTTAGCTGCTGATTTTTCCTGGATTGACATTGACCAACTGCACGCACTAAAGTTTCTATTCCCTTGCGTCGATCGAAACGACCCACATATAAAATTACCTTAGTTTCGGGAGTAATGCCTAATTTTTCCCTAGCTGCTACCCGACTAATAGAACCAAAATGACTAACATCTGTACCGCAAGGAATTATGTCAATTTTACCCTTTTGAGAAACTAAACTTCTCATGTGTTCTTTTTCTTGTGGACTTGTTGCCACAATTCTCTCAGCCGTCTCTAATACCGCTTTTTCTGTGCTTAAGCGAGTAGTAGCGATCATGGGAATTGTGTTGACAGACTTATATTTTATAAAACCTAAAGAATGGTAAGTATGCACTTGTTTAATATCAAGTGTTTTTTTCAGTTGCATTCCTACCCAGGCAGAAAGCCAGTAATTAGTATGAACGATCGGATAATTAATTTGATTTTCTTGCTGAAATTGGAGGAATTTATTAACAAACTCTGGTAAATATGCAAAAATCTCATCTCTTGGTACAAACTCCTCTGGGCCAGCAGTTAACCGAATTGTTCGACAATTGGGGCTATGTTGTACGATCGTATTTTGTTGGGAATTAGCTTTGCGGGTAAACATATCAACTAGCCAACCTTTTTGTGCTAGTGCTTCACCCACTTGACGCACATAAACATTTTGTCCACCAGCTTCTTCTTTACCAATTTCAATTGCTGGATCTCCATGCACCGATATGAGAGCAATGTGCTTTTTGATTGGGGAAAACATAGTTTTTTAATTGTTTGTGTAATTAAATGACAGCTGAATCAAGAAGGTTATAAAATGAGTAGCCGCCTCATTAACTCAAGGATTAAATTTGAGCTTTTGATATTAACAATAAAAGTTTAATTATTTGATAGCATCAGCTAAGGGAGAGATAGATCTTTGCAAGTGAAGATATTACTTAAGAATGAAAAGAGCTAAAGATTTGACTGCGATCGGAGGTATTCAAATTTTCAGATCGTCAACTTAAGCATACTCATCAGAATTTGGCAAGTAGCAGAGGGACAGGTATTTAGGGGAGATGGGGAGATGGGGAG
>NZ_JADEWG010000076.1 GCF_015207735.1 [Phormidium] sp. LEGE 05292 | reverse complement strand
GGGGAGCAGGGGAGCAGGGGAGCAGAGGAGCAGAGGAGCAGAGGAGCAGGGGAGCAGAGGAGCAGAGGAGCAGGGGAGAACAAGACCAGAAACACCCTCATCATTGCCGACTCGTACCCCGCAAGGGAGCAGGGGAGCAGGGGAGCAAGGGGGAACACCAATGGAAACTACCTCACCAGCGCCAACTCCTACACCGGAACCCCCAATAGTATCCTCGCCTTCGCCTTCGCCTTCGCCTTCACCTACCTTGCCACCCGAAACCGTACCAACTTCAGAAGCTAGCGAAACACCTTCCCCAACACCAACCCAAACGCAACCAGAAGTACCAACCAGCACTCCCACACAGGGACAGCAGGACATTCCCGCATTTCCCGTTGGTACACCGATTAGTGCTGTTAAACAAGCTTTGGGGAAACCAACTTTCGATACAAGAGGACAATGGAAGACTCGCGCCGTTAGCTACACCGATTATTTACCAGGTCAAGTCAGCTTGGGTTATTTATACGATCCCGAAAGTCAAGTGATTCGCGAAACCGAAATAGCTTTTAACCAATCAGTAGACATTCAGGTAATGCAAAAAACAGTAAACGATTTGCTATTAGGTAGTGTTGGAGAAGAGGTTAACCGGAAACTCGAAAGAGTCTATCAACGACAGTCAAGGAGGCAAAATTTTACCAGTGGTTCTTTGAAAGGCGAAATTACACGGGATGAGAAAGATCAAATTTACATTGCGATTTGGGATGCCGATTTGAAATGAGCAGGGGCGTAGGGGCGCACCCGTGAGTGCCTACTTTGCCGTTCTGTAAAATCTACTCAATCCTACCACTTAAAAGTTCTTTTTGAAAGTGGCATTTTTTGTCGATGATGACAGCAACTACAAAGTTGAGAACTTGGGAAAAACCTTAGGAACAGTTGCTTATCCCCCGATCGCAGTTTCGCCGAGCGTGTTGGCAAAACATTTCTTAACACCTATAACCCTTAGTCTACTGACGCTTATTTTTCATCAATACGATCGAAAACTACCATTGGGATGAATTCGCCAACAGTGTCTTCGCTAGATCTACCCCTACTTGGCTAAAATCCCCGTACTAAGGCAATAACAGTTCTCTATTTATGTCAAAAGACAGAAATATTAGTCTTTAAATTGATGCTTCTTTATACCTAAAAGTCGATTTTCATACAATATTTAATGATGCAATATTTATGTATTGTAAGTGATGCTTTATCGCCATCAAAACAAAACATAAAAAATTTTGAAGGAGAATTTATGTCTAACATTGAAATCGCTGCTTTCCAATCTAACCTGATTGAAGAATGGGATGATGCAGAATTGGATGATGCAGATTTAATGGCAGTAGTAGGTGGTAGTGGCGGGGTTGCTAGCGAGTTGGTAACTGGTGTTGCTAACGTTAATAATGGTATAGGCAACGGAGGTAAACCTACAACAAGTCTTCTTACCTTAGGAGGAAATACATTAGTAGGAGCTGGGAACTACGTGCTGACCGTTGCTGGTGGAGCAGAGCAAGGTCTTCAAGCTTTAAACGCAACAGTATCAGGAACTGCCGATCAAATTTAAGGTGAGGATGTTAGCGACTCATTAATATTATGTGTTCGCAAACTTAAAAGTAGGGTTGTGTCTATTTAAGTTTTTCACCAAGCCCCAGTTCAAACTAGGGGCTAATCTTTATTATTGGGAACGAATCATCATCACTTCAGTTTATGAAATTATTCAAGCCCAAATTTATTTTAACTACTTCAATAACTCAATTTTTCAGATTTGAACAATTAGCTACTACTTACCGAACAGAGGTTCTAGCAGGTGTCACGACGTTTATGACTATGGCTTACATTTTGGTCGTGAATCCGAGAATCTTATCAAATGCTATATATCTGACTCAACCTGGTGATTTGTTCAATCAGCTTCTTTTTACTACTGCCATTTCTTCGGCGATCGCAACTGCTTTAATGGGAGTATTAGCTAATTATCCCTTTGCCCTCGCTCCCGCAATGGGTTTAAATGCTTTTTTTGCTTTCTCAGTTGTTTTGGACTTGCAGATGAACTGGCGGTTGGCGCTAACATCTGTCCTCATCGAAAGCTTAATTTTCACTTCGTTGATTCTATGCAATATCCATGTCCAAATTATTAAAGCGATTCCAGCTTCCCTCAAACACGCCACAGTAGCGGGTATTGGTTTGTTCATCGCCTATATTGGCCTTTCAGGTGTTCCTGAAGCTCCCACTCTCGGAGCAGGTATTATTGTTGCTAGTAAAGCGACCTTAACAACTATTGGCTCCTTCAGGCAACCAGCTACTTTACTCTCAGCTTTCGGTCTATTGCTGACCGCTGCTTTGGTAGCACGTCATATTAAAGGAGCGATATTATGGGGTATTTTCGCTACAGCGCTGTTAGGTTGGATACTAGGCATTGCTCCCTCTCCTGAAAAAATTATTGCCCTACCTGAATGGCCAAAAGACTTGATTAATCAGGCATTTACAGGCTGGAGTTACTTTACACCCAAGCAAATCTGGAACTTTCTGTCTGTCACACTTACCTTTTTATTTGTAACTTCTTTCGACACCATTGGCGCACTTACTGGTTTGGGACAACAGGCTGGTTACATCAACGAAAATGGTGAATTGCCTCGCGCTACTAAATCTTTGTTGGCAAATGCTGTAGGCACAACCTTTGGGTCATTCATGGGCACTTCTCCTTGCGCGACCTATCTGGAATCTGCCGCTGGCATATCTGAGGGGGGACGGAGTGGTTTCACTTCTGTGATAGTAGCAGCCCTGTTTCTGCTTTCTGTGTTATTTACTCCCTTATTTGCAGCAGTGCCTGCTTTCGCTACAGCGCCTGCATTAATTATGGTGGGTTTTTTGATGATGAGTAGCGTGCAAAACATTAATTGGAAAGATCCAGCAGAAGCAATTCCTGCTTTCTTAATTCTTCTCACTATGCCCCTTACTTACTCTATTGCAGAGGCATTGGCAATTGGTTTTATTATTTATCCTTTAATTAAAATTTTTCAAGGACTGGCTGATAGAGTTAGTAAAACTGCATATACTTTAGCCGCTATCTCTGTGTTTCACTTCGTACTAAGAAGTTAAATTGTGATGCTAACATCAAACACCAAAAAGTCGCAAGTATAACTGCAAAATTTCATCCAATGGCAGCATTTGTTCTCCAATCCAAATATTTTTCTTTTCAATCTACGTTTAGACATCGCACTCTTGGTGTGATGTCTAAACTCCAGTAGACTAGTAGCCTGATAAAAAAAGAGTCCCAATGGGACTCAGGTGATAGAAAGCTGAAAATTGCAAGATTACTTGACAGTAACTTTACCGCCAGCTTCTTCCAATTGCTTCTTGATGTCTTCCGCTTCTTCTTTCTTGATGTTTTCTTTAATAGGTTTGGGAGCAGCTTCTACTAAATCTTTAGCTTCCTTCAGACCTAAGCCAGTAATACCACGAACTACCTTCAGAACTGCAATCTTCTTATCAGCTGGAACTTCTTCCAAAGTTACAGTGAATTCAGTTTGTTCTTCTACTGGTTCAGCAGCAGCAGCAGCAGCACCAGGAGCAGCCATCATCATCATGCCACCTGCGGGAGCCGCAGCACTAACACCAAAAGCTTCTTCAATTTGCTTAACTAATTCAGCAGCTTCTAACAGTGTTAAGCCCTTTAGTTTTTCCAAAATTTCATCGGTTGTAGCAGACATTGTAAACTCCTAAAAATTAAGTAAATTTGGTCATTGGTTGTTTGTCATTTGTTATTTGTCATTGGTTTAGATGAGTAACTCAAAACTAATGACAAATTACGAATAACTAAGCGGCTTCGCTGGAAGCACCATTGCTTTCTTCTTTGTCTTTGTCGGCGTAAGCTTGTAAACCACGCGCCACAGAAGCAGGAACTTCTTTGATTCCGATCGCAATTTTTGCGGTCACGGCATTTAATGCACCAGCAATTTGTGCCATCAGTTGTTCCTTGGATGGCAAATCTGCGATCGCCTTAATCTCAGCCTCGCTCAAAGCTTTACCATCCATTACACCACCGCGAAGTGCTGTCTTCTTGGTCGCTTTTTGGAAGTCCTGGTAAGCTTTGATTGCGCCACCGAGATCATCTTTTACCAGCAGGAACGCCGAGGAACCCTTCAGCAATCCCTCCATCGGTTGCCACTTGGTATCACCATCAACTGCAAATCCCATCAAGGTGTTTTTTGTCACCTTGCAACTAGCACCTTTGGGACGCAAGCGCCGCCGCAAATCAGTAATTTCTGCAACGGATAGCCCTTGGTAGTCGATGACAATTGCCAACTGGGATTCACTCAAGCTTTCCTTGAGTTCGGTGATAATCGCATCTTTACTTTCTCTTGTTCTACCCATTATCCTTTCACCTCCTTTCCCGTTTTAAATATCCCCAGCAACTTAAAAACCCCAGCTACAACAGCCGGGGTCACGCTTAGCCTATTTTTCTGAAATGTGCCACTCGATCAAAAAATTGGTGGCAAACAGAAAAGCTAGAAGGCGTTCACCTCGGCAGGAAATTAAGCCATAAAGCTCCTGCTGTCATTGGCTATACCTATTCAGTTGTTGATTTGGGGTAATTTTAAATTCTAGACCGGGAATCAAATCCAAAATCTAAAATCCAAAATCTAAAATCTGACTACGCTGCCTCAGTTACTTTTAAATCCCGTAGGGCGCTAATGTCTACTTCAATTGATGGCCCCATCGTAGAAGAGACATATACAGTCCGCCAATAACGACCTTTAGCACCTGAAGGACGGTTACGATCGATCGTCTCTTGTAACGCCTTCAAATTCACCAGCAAATCTTGTGCTGTGAAAGATGCTTTTCCAAATAGGATATGAACAATCCCAGTTCGATCGGCACGAAATTCTAGTTTACCAGCTTTGAACTCTGCGATCGCAGCTGCTAGATCAAATGTTACTGTACCACCTTTTGGCGATGGCATCAAACCACGAGGGCCTAGCAATTTACCTAGTTTTGCTACCTGCGGCATCACATCTGGAGTAGCGATCAGCTTATCAAAATCCATTCTGCCTTTTTGGATTTCGTCGATCAACTCCTCCGAGCCTACTACATCGGCACCTGCATTACTCGCTTCCGTGACTTTTTCCCCACGAGCAATTACAGCTACCCGCACCGTTTGACCAGTTCCTTTCGGCAACACGACCGTTGTCCGCAATTGTTGGTCAGCATACTTCGGGTCAATACCCAAGCGAATATGAGCTTCTGCTGACTCTGGAAACTTTGCCGTTGCTGTCTCTTTTAAAAGATTCAGCGCATCCAACGGCTGATAAGCTTTTTCTTCGACTTTTTTCCGCAGTTCTTGAAGTCTGCGCGATACTTTTTTCACCTTTTTAATCTCCTGGGGTAACTCACGAAGTCTTCCTTCTCCCCCGATATAGTTAACAAAAAATTTGCTGCTTGGCTAATTAGAATTTCCTAGCCAGTCCCTAATCTGTAACAGTAATACCCATATTCCGGGCTGTGCCTTCCACAATATTCATTGCCGCATCAATGTCATTCGCATTGAGGTCAGGCAATTTAGTTTGGGCAATTTCTCGCAGTTGAGATCTGGTAATGGAGCCAACTTTCTTCCGATTAGGTTGATCTGAACCTTTAGCTACTCCGGCTGCTTTGGTAATTAAAACCGAAGCTGGAGGAGTTTTCAATACAAAAGTAAAACTGCGATCCTCATAAACCGAAATTTCTACCGGGATCACCATCCCAGCTTGATCGGCAGTTCTGGCGTTATATTCTTTGCAAAACGCCATAATATTCACCCCATGCTGACCCAATGCTGGGCCTACAGGAGGGGCTGGATTGGCCTTGCCTGCATTCAAGGCCAACTTAATCATTGCTACAACTTTTTTCGCCATCTATTTCGTTAGCTTTGTTTTTGAACCTGATTAAATTCCAATTCCACAGGCGTATCCCGCCCAAAGATCGATAGTAACGCTTTCAGCTTGCTTCGCTCAGGGCTGACTTCGATCACCTCACCTTCAAAATCTTTAAAAGGCCCTGAAAGGACGATGATTCTGTCTCCCACAGCCATATCGATTTTCACGACAGGCTCTTGTTCGCGTGCTTGCTTGAAGATTCTTTCGACTTCATTATGACTGAGTGGTAGTGGTTTAACGTGACCTCTACCTCTTCCATAACGGCGTTTTTGCTCTGCCCCGACAAAGTTAATCACATTTGGTGTGTTTTTGACAACCTGCCAGCTTTCATCGTCCATGATCATTTGCACTAGCACATAGCCGGGGAAAACTTTTTCTTCGCTGTGCTGTCTGCTGCCATCTTTCCGAATTTTGACAGCAGGTGTCTGAGGAATTTCTATTTGAAAAATTCGATCAGCCACATCTAATGTTTCGATGCGCTGTTCCAGGTTGGTTTTGACGCGCTTTTCACAGCCTGAAGCTACCTGCACAGCATACCAACGAAGCCCTTGATGAAAGTCTTCTTCGGATAATCCTGCGTCCGATTGTGCTTCTTGCCGATCGCGATCGTCTGGTTCATCTGTTGTAAAACTCATCCGAACACCCTTGCCGATGCCCAACCAAAAAAGTTGTCTACTAAATAAATCAAAAGTGCCGAGAGAATCACCATTAAAATCACCGCAGCGGATTCGCTGATCAACTGCTGTCTACTGGGCCAGACTACTTTATCTAGTTCTTCTTTGGTTCCTTGTAAAAACTTGACGGCGCTAAACCCAGCTTGTTGTTCTTCAGTTTCTGCTTCACCTTTTTTCGCCACGCTTCTTCATTCCCCCGTTTTACTTTCGATTTAACAGAACTCTTAAACAACGCAAAAACTCATAAAATTAACATTTCAGAGTTTTGTGGCATTTTTTAAGAATGCTATTCCTTACTGACCACTCAAACTACCATTTTATATTGTGTTTGCCTGAATCACCATAGCTCTGTATTTTCCAAATTGCGGAGAAATTGTGCGGATTTTAGCGAAATTTCAGCTAATGCTGGTTTACTTATCCGGGCTACTCACAATAAAAAACCCAGATGCTTCTACAAAATCTGGGTTAACTACGCGCCCTGGAGGACTCGAACCCCCGACATCAGGTTTTGGAGACCTGCGTTCTACCAACTGAACTAAGAGCGCTTACTTGTGAGTCTGCTTTGGCTGTTTTTCCATTGCATTATCTTAGTCTAGCGCAAAAAGAGTTGGTTTGCTATAAGTTTTTCGCAAATTACCTCTTCAACTTCTGGAGTGTTTTGACAACAGACAGGCGATCGCAAAAAACATCTCCCCATCTCTTAAGTAGTGGGTCGATCGAAACGCTGTTTCAGGCGAGTTGCTTTACCAACGCGATCGCGCAGATAATACAACTTAGCCCGACGCACGTCACCGCGACGGATAATCTTAATGCTGGAAATCCGGGGAGAATGAAGTAAAAACACCCGTTCTACACCCACATTTTGGAAAACTCGGCGGACTGTAATCGTTTCGTTGATCCCACCATTGCGCTTGGCAATCACTACACCTTCATAAGGCTGTGTCCGTTCTTTGCCACCTTCTTGAATCACCACGCCAACTTTGACTGTATCGCCGACATAGATTAGCGGCAGATCCTTTTTCAAATATGACTCTTCTATCGATCGGATAATTTCTTGCGCGTGCATAGCTTTTCAAATAAACACACAATTTTTTATCTTACCTCGATTTCTAATTTTTGGTCAATTGCCAATAATGAAATCTCCACAAAACATTGTAGAGACGTTGGATACAACATCTCTACAATGGTTCTTTAATTTCTGGATAAACCCTTAGAAACTAAAGGTAGTCCGAATTGTTCCTACCCAAATAGTATCGTTGTTGTCGTTCTGTTCTGGATTTAGAATCACAAATGCACCAGGAGTAATGGAAATATTGTTGCTGACTTGGATGCGATAGAAAGCTTCCAAATGGTAGGAAGTATTCTTATCTTCCCGGTTTGGCGCTGCTAAATTTTGAAAAGAACCATCTAAGTCATTACTGGTAACTTTAGGTGGTACACCAGCCAATAACCCCAAGAAGTTTCCCTTAAAACCAAGGTCAGGGAAACCAAGGCTGACAGCATAGTTGATGATATCAGCATTGGCTCCTTTAAAAGTTCCTGTTTGAGCTTCAGCCCAAGTGTAGCCAAACCAACCAGAAAGGAGAAAGCTCGGAGCGATTCGCCAGTTCAGTTGTGCGCCAACAGAATCGGAAGAGGTGGCGACATTACCAAAAGGTCTTATAGCATAACTACTTCCTGTGCTACCAGTAACGTTAACTCTGTTTCCAGGTGCATAGTAGCGGACATAAGTCAAGCCTACATTAAAGTTGCCTTTGGGGAATAAAACTAACTGTGCCAAAGCACCGAATTCACCATCAAACAACCCATTTTTCTCAGAGGGATTGTTAGCTCTGGGAGCTAAGTAACCAAGGTCTATACCAATCGATCCAAAGTCTAAGTTAAGTACTGCTCCAGCACTAGAGGAAGTGTTTACTGTGTAGAAGATGGGGTTGAATCGTCCAAAGCGGGAAATTGAGCCAGTACTACTGCTGTCGAACATCGAGTGAACAGTGTTAACGGTGTCGTTAAACTCACCGCTGTTAGCAATTAAGAAAATTCTGGCATTCTTACCGATGGGGAAGCGATAGTACAAGTCATCTAGCTCGACGCTATTATTACTGTTACCGTCATAACTCAGACGAGTCATGCTGGTTCCGGTAATCGGGCCGTCGAATTGAGTGATGTTACGAGCTTGCAAACGTACTCTCAACAAATCTTTGCCAGTGAAGCTAGAGTCAAAGTTGAGGCGTGCGCGGTAGCCAAGAATGGGGTTGTCTTCTAAACCTCGATAAGTCTGCGGCGTATTAGAAGGTACTGCTTTGTCATCGCCAAAAACGCTAGCAACACCGAAAATTACTTCACCTCTGAGTTTAGTTGTAGTAGAAAACTGATTAGCTTCTACTTCTGTGACTCTAGCTTCTAAAGAATCTACACGACCACGCAGGTTAGCTAGTTCGACGGCGAATTCTTCTTGTAAGCGGCGCAAACGGTCTAAGTCTTCTCTACTTATGCCACCGGGAAGTGAGGCGATTAATTCTTGAATTCGATCTAAACAGCTATTTAAACCTGCGGCAAACTCGTAACGAGTCATGGCGCGGTTGCCTCGGAAAGTGCGATCGGGATATCCTTCAATACAACCGTAACGCTCTACCAAGGATTGTAATGCTTGGAATGCCCAACTGGTTGGGTCTACGTCCCGCAGTTGTGAAACGGAAGTTACTTGGTCTAAACTTTGGGTTTCCTGAGTTCCTTGACTGCTTTGAACAGCGGGGACTGGTTCTTGGCTGTATTGGTCGATTTGATCTAAAGTGCTGTTGGCTGCTGGCTGATTCCCTGGTTCAGTGTTTTGTGCTACTTGCTCCTTGTTTGGGGAGTTGGAGCTAACATCAGATGATGGTAAGGCAGCTAGTTCGGAATTCGATTGAGTTGGAGATGTCCCAACAGGTAAGTCAGTAACAGCCGTATTGTCTTTAAGCAGCGGTTTGGCTGAATTTTCTGCGGCTACTGCTCCATTTGCTGCGATAATTACCGCACTTAATACGGCAGGACTCAGTTTCAGAGTTTGCCAAAGAGTTCTTGACATTTTTCGCTATCCTCACACCTAAATTTGCTTTTCGGCAAGTCTTTTAGTTTGACTTAAACCGATCGCGAACCGTTTCTACTTAATTTTTAACCTCAATTTTAGCGATACATTACTCTGTTATTGCATCAAGAATGTATAACTAAATTAAGTGGCATATATTACCAGTACTTAAGGTAACACAAATTAAATTTTACATTTACTACTAATTTAGTAATGTATTGGGATTCGATCGCTTAAGCTTCTGCACTGGCTGGCACAATACCAAATAACGACCATGACGCTTTAAAATTCCTTCCTCTTCAAATTGTTTCAGCAGTCGCGTTACAGTCACTCTAGTTGTACAAATTGCTTCGGAAAGAGCTTGATGGGTCAAAGGTAACTCTATTAATTTTCCTTGTTCCACATCGCGACCAAATTTTCGCGCTAACCAATCTAGTAGTTGTAATAAACGGGAAGGAACTGGTCTAGAATGGACTATATTGAGCAACTCTTCGCTGAGTCTAATATGCGCGATCGCTGCATCCATAAACTGATACCAGATATTGCTGGGTAATAAATTTACTTCCACACTGGTTAAACATTCTATTTGATAAGGTTCCAGATTAGTTAGAGGTCTCCCCACAATATCTCCTGAACCCCAAAATCCCAAAATAATTGGTTTTCCATCTTCACTCCAGGTTAAAGTACGAACAACTCCCCGTTCAATCTTCCATAAAACATCAGATTGCAATGTTAATTGGTCATAACGGCTAAAGGTTAGCTGTTTGAGAGGAGTAGCATTTAGAGATGTAGGCACAGAAATTAACATAGATTTTGGGGTGGTAAGGGATACTTATTTAATGACATTGAGCAGGTAAATTACCCATTAAGCAATGGGTTGACTATCTAAGCGGCGGATGGCAACTACCGCAGGTTTTGGGGGGTCGTTGACAGCTTTTCCAGGCCAGTTAGAACCTATGGGAATAGTGCGAGTTTGGCTAAATTTTTCCCCATTGGTTGTGTGCATAGTAAATTTGCGAGTTTCAGCAGCAGAATTTTGCCTTGTTCCGTATACTTCTCCGGGATGTTGTACCGAGAGAAATAATGTTTGTTGATCTTGAGTGAAAAATGGCCCTGTAGTTTCGCATTCCATTGGTCCGATGCCAAATAAATAAGCATTTCCGGCATTAGCACCAGTAGTGGGAATAAACCAAATAGAATTATTACCAAAGGAACCAACCCTCTGTTTATCTTTCGGATTATTCTGTTTTCCGGTAGACATATCTGTTACCATCCAGACATTTTGATTGTTGTCAATTACTAAATTGTCTGGATTAGAAAAACCTGCGCCACCTGCTATTGGTTCTCCGCCAACAGCTAACATTTTCCATTGAAATGTTAAAGCATCAGGTTCATTTTTATCTTCAATTAAGTGCATTATCCAACCATATTCCCAAGGAGTTTCGCCTTTTGGCCCTTTAAAAATCCGTTTGTCTGGCGCACCATCTCCTCCGGGAGTACCAGAGGTAAATGAAATGTATAAAGAACCATCTGGGGCAATTTCCGTATCTTCGGGACGGGCGGTACAGGTAGCACCAGCAGCGTTAGCGGCAAAGTGAGCATCAATGAGAATTGCGCCTTGTTTTTCCTCTGCCGTGCCAGTGTAAAGGCCGCCCAAGGTTTTGAATTTTTGTTTAAAATTGGCAATTTCTGCGTCTGATTTGGCTTTGTAGATGCCTCCTTCGGGACGTTTGGGTAGGGGTACGAGACTATCAACCAAATGACTGGGTAAAACGGGGTTTACTGGAGTACTCGGTTGTAGGGGAATCCATTTGCCTGTGCCGTCGGGGTTGATTTGGGCGGCGTAGAGCATTCCGTAGCGCAGGAGGTTGGAGTTGGCTTTGTCTTTGGGGCCTTGGACTTTGCCTGTGCTGATAAATTTATACAGGTGTCCGCCTCTGCGATCGCACCCAGAATAAAATGCCAATGGTTTACCCGCTTCGACTCTAACCCCTACTGCTTCATGTCTGTAGCGTCCTAACCAAGTATGTTTAATCCCATAATCTTCGGGATTTGCTGGATCAACTTCCACAATCCAGCCATATTTGTTACCAGCTAATCCCAGTACATTTCCTTGACCGTACAATTCGCCTTCACCGATCGCAAATTTGTTTTCGCTAGGATCAAAGGAAGTACCATCAGGATAAACTGCTTCTGGAACTTGGTTTTGGAAGTTTTCTTCGGCACTTAAAACGGTTCCCCAAGGAGTTGTCCCCCCAGCACAATTCGCAAAAGTACCAATAATTTTTGCTCCTAAATTATCTACATAACCTTGCCCAGTTTTTTTCCGAAAAACAAACACACCAGGGCCACTAACATCTAAATATTTTCCATCTTTTAAACCACTAATTCCGGTAATTCGACGGTCAGCGGCAGAGTTTGTTCTTTCCCATTTTCCCTCTGCATTGCGGCGAATGGAAATAATCCCAATTCCTTGGTCTATTAAAGCTTCTTCGGAAATTTGTTGAATTTTCGCCTTTAATTCTGCTTGTTCTGGCGGTAAAGCAAAAGCATTAATTCCGGTTTTGCCAGCTTTTTCTAGGGAAGCTTTAATCTCCGAATCAAGTAATTTTTTGGATATGACTTTCTCAAAATTTTGCAACCAAGGTACAGCACTAATATATTCAAAGTTAATTGTCAAATATCCTTCATTTTTACCAGTTTCTATAAAAGATAAATAATCATTGTTATAACCAAACCGAGAATTCCCTATTTGTTCTCCCCAAGTGCCGACAACATCGTAGGTGTAGCCTTCTGGTAATATTAGGTCATCTTTTACTTCGTAGTTACTAAAATCTGCTATTTGTTGTGTTACTGGAATATCTTGAGTATCCAGAGGCATTGGCCCTTTTACTGGTTGAAAGCCAATTCCACTCAAAATACTTTTTTTTTGCTTAATAAGATATGTACCTAGAGCTACTGTGGCAGCACCCGTTCCCAAAAATAGCAGGAAGTCTCGGCGTTTCAGTTTCATAATCAAATTAGGTTATAGATAATTGAAGGAGCCAGAGCGAAAATAAGTTACAAGTGCAGTCTTTATTTTATTTCTCTTAGTTTAGCGGCAAGTAAGGATTGGGTAATCTTTAGGTTAAGTAGTAAGGGGCAAGGCAGGAGATGCGAGTGTAGATTTTACGGAAGCGGGTACAGGGTTCGGAGGGGCGATTTGATCCTTTACTTCATTGGCTTTATCAGTAATTCCGCCCTTGGAGGACAAAAAACCGAAAGAGAATTGTTGGTTAGATTCCCCCTAACCCCCTTTTTGATCCTCCCTCCGCCCCCCTAAAAAAGGGGGACGGGAGGGGTATCAAAAGGGGGATAATGGATGATCTAAAACGTTTGGGCTAATAACTAGCAACTTACGTTAGTAGGGTAAGGGCAGATTAATTAAAACTTTTGCATTGAGTTATTTTACCAGATTAAAGGTATAATATATCTCATCGTTAAATAATTCAATTAATGTGAATTTATGGGAGTAACAAATAGTTTTGCCATTCTCGCACCAGTTCCAGAAATACACCTGATTTCTGGACAGGAAACCATTGCTCAACTTAGCAATGAACCCAATAATGAAATAGTTAAACTTGCTTTTGGTAGTATGGCTTTTGAGGTGTTTCGTCAAATCGATGAATTACGGCAATTACAATCAGTAGAAGTATTTATTTATGCCAGCGATTCTACAGCCGACCAACCTTTACATACACAAGCATCTTGGCATGGTCTTTATATTGGTCATGTCCCTTCTCGTAATGGTCGGTATCCAGGTAATAAAAAGTTTCGCCCGCCTTCTACTTTAACTGATAAACCAACTTGGGCTGTATTTTGGGAAGTGCAAGAATTAAAATTTTTAGATAAACCTATTGAAATTGCTTCTCTCAAAGGGTTAAATAAAAAATCCCCTTTTTCATCTCGATTTATCCCAGAAGGGCCTGTTTTGATTGAGTACCCTTAAGTATGATTGATTGTGTTTGCTGATGGGGTTTTCGTTATTAAGCTTTTGGTTTGTGGTCGTAAGTTGTATTGGCAAAAAGGTTAAAAGTAGTTTTATCTAATAGCAATTCTTTAGGAAGATGCGCTCCCTTTACCCCACCCCAAATCCCTCCCCGTCCACAGGGAGGGGCTAATGATTAAGCGCAATTTTACAGAGAATTGATATAAGAGTGTAGATGGTGAAAAATTGCCATTATATTACAACCTATATAGCCAATTGCTAAAGGAGATTTATCGGACAAAAGCGATAAAATTTGATTGAGAATTTCGGGAAGAGTTGCGCCATAATTTCGCCATAATTGTTCTCTTAGTTGGTGTAGAATACGATCGCCTGCAATATCATCCGTCCCCGGTCGCAGCAACCAATGAGTTCGTAATACTTTAAAATAACCGATCTCATTACTTGGCACAACTTGATTAATTTCTTGCACTGTATTTTCTACTAATTTATCGGTGACAAATTTCATGACTAAGGGTTGCAATGAGAATGAATATTCGTTTTCATTCACCCATTTTTCTATTAAAGATCGCTTTTCCAGCCCTACAATTCCCGCCAAAATCATAGTTGGATCGAGTGAGATTAAAAAGTGAGATTGTAACCGACAAAAAGAAATAGGTTCTTGCCAAATTGCTAACCAGTAAATAATATCTCGTTCTAAATCAGAGAGTTGCTGGAATTGTTGTTGGAGGATGTGGTTTAGGCGATCGCCAATTACCAAAGCATTTTCATTTAGAAATGCAGCGATATTTCCAGCAAATATAGATTGAATTAAAGGAATTATCAGTTTGATTGCTAAAGGATTACCGCGATAAAGTTTAATCAAAGCTGATAATCCTAATTCTTTACCTGTAAATCCCTGAGATTGAAAAAGCCTGATAGTGTCAATTGTTGATAAACCCTGTAAAGTTAAACAGCAAAATACTTTGGGATTAATATCAATTAGATTTAGTTTTTCTCGACTGGTTATGATAATGCAGCTTTGATGACGAGTTTGGTTTAGTTGTTGGATGAGGGAATTGTAGGCGATCGCATTTTCTTGATTTGACAAAACTGTTTCTAGTCCATCTAATATTAGCAAACATCGACGTTGTTGTAAGAATTGAATTAGTTGTTTTATCCCTCGATCGATATCTTGAATAACTGTGCGATCCAAAATACTTAAAATATTATCTAATAAAGTAAGTATAGAAGAACTATTGAGCAGCGATTTCCAAATTAAACGATCAAATTTTGCCTGAATTCGGTCTGCTAAAGCCAGCGCCAATGAAGTTTTACCAATCCCACCAATTCCGACAATTGTTACTAATTTACAGCCATCCGTTATCCACTGTTCTAAGTCTTCTAATTCTTGATTTCTTCCGTAAAAAGTTTCTATATCAGGGGCTTCATTCCAATCTAAAAAAGGAGTAGAAGGTTGGGAGTCAGGAATCGAGGAAATATCAGATAAATCTACAATTGCTTCCCAATTACTAATACCAACTGCTTGGCAAATAGCAATAAAAATTTCACGTTGAATACGTTCTCCTTGCCAAAATCGTCGTAAAGTAGCCTTAGAAGTGTGAGCATCTTGCCACCAACAAGCAGTGCTGGTTTTCGTCCAACCGCGACGTTGACGCACTTTATCTACAATAATTAATCCTGCTGGTGATGCTTTGAGCGAGTTTGACATAGATCTGGGAAGTGAACAAGTTATCTCTATTTTGGCTTAACAGAACTTGCTCTTTGTAGGATATTGTATGTTCAGATTTGATGTTCCTGGATGTCGTTCTGATTTTCAACGCTCTCGGTTACGCCTGAATAAGTAACCTTTCGGCACTATGCTTAGTCGCATCATCAGTATAAACATCTAGTGAAAGTCAGCCGGATAGAAAGCTTTACGTATTTTTTCCGTAACACTGATAGAGATTTTCCAAAAGTGGGTAAGTTATATCCAATAGTTTATTGAAATTAACTGGAAGCGAGTGCAGATAACTTAGTAGCTGCGCTCCACAAATACTAGTAATTATACTGATGCCAAATCATTACACGAATTGGCAATCAGATTAGTTTGGGCTTGCTAATTTTTTGGTCTAATTTTGACCTAATTTTAGGAGGATTAATCATGAATTCATTGCAGAATTTAAATCAAAAACAATTAGATGTGCAGCCTCATCCTCCCTATCGAATTATCGGTAAACTTACTTGGCAAATCAGTTTGGAAAGAACGATTTATCTGGCGAAAATAACTAATAGTGAAAAAGTTGTCCTTCTGCACAAATTTTCCTGGTCAAAAACCCCATCTAACTTATCTTGGGCAAATATTGCCGCCGAAATAGACAATTTACTTAAATTAAAGCATTCGGGTATTTTACCTTATTTAGATAGCTTTGTAACTGCCAGCAGTTTTTGGTTAGTTCAAGAGTATAAACAAGCCAGACCTTTAAATATATCCAACAAACTACCTGCCAAGGAGATTAAGCATATAGCTATCTCAATTTTAGAAATTTTAATTTATTTGCAATCTCGCAATCCAGCGGTAGTTCATCAAGCAATCAGACCGGAAAATATTTTAGTTAAAGATAAGGAAGTTAACTTAATCAATTTCCGCTTAAGCTTAGAATCTGTAACCGGAATCAACCAATATTTTCTAGCTCCCGAACAATTATGCAATCGGTTCGTAACTACTACTACCGACCTTTACAGCCTTGGCTTTACCCTGATTTGTCTATTGGCTCAAACTAATCAGGTCAAAGACTTATTCGATCGTCACAAAAGAATTAAATTTCAGCATTTGATGCCAACAGACTTGAGTTTGCGCTTCATAGAGTGGCTCTATACAATGGTGCAGCCGAATCGCCATGAACGCTATCCAAATGCGGCGGCAGCTTTAGAGGCATTGGAAGGAATCGAATGGAAGCGCTTACCAGAAATCAGAGGTGTTCCTCAACATTTAGAGTTAAAAGCAACTCAACCTCAAGAAATACTCGTGCAACGCTTCATAATTACTAATGGAATTCCCGACACAATTCTCAAAGGAAGTTGGCGAGTTGGTTGGCATCCAAACGATCCGCTTTGTCTTCCTCCTAACCATGCTTGGATCTCTTTTAAACCTGCTTCTTTTGAGGGAAATCGAGTAGAATTTCAAGTGATTGTAAATACTAAGTTATTGCGAATTAATCAAACTTATCGCCGTCGGCTATTGTTAGAAACAAATGCCACTACAAAACTTTACACGCTGATTTTGCAAGTGCAGACAGTAAAGCTTACTTGCAAGCAACTGCCAATTCTTTCTCTTCTATGGTTGCTAATAGTTAGTATAGTGGCTGGATGGCTAGGTTACTCGGTTGTAGGTTTAGGATTGTTGATTTCTGGCGGAGCAGTAATTGGAATAATGCTGGGTTCAATGGTGGGATGGGGGGCAGAATTTTCTCACCCCGAATTAATGATGAGTGCCTTGCGAACTTCTGTTTCCGTATCCGGGTTGTTGTTGATGGGACTTGGGAATGCGTTCGGATTGACTGATGGGGGATTTTCCAGTTATTTGTGTGGTTCTATATTATGTGGTTTTTTCTTAGGATTTGTGATGGGATGGGTGGGTTTGGCGGTTGCTGTTAATGTGGTGAGAAGTCACTTAAAACATCGGTTTTCTCGGTTTTTCGCCCTTGCAAACACAATTTTGTGCAGCGGTTTAGGCATTGTCCTGGGACTGGGATTGCAAGTGGGATTTCTCTATCCTTCAATTCGCTTTATGTTATCATTCATAGCTTTTCCCTTTGCTTTGCTCCTGGTGAGCCCTCTTTTAACTCAAGCTATTTTCTCATTTCGATACCACTTATCCTGGTACTTCTTGATTAAACGGTAGCAATCTAAGTACTGAGCATCAACTGAACACAAAACTGAGCACTTTTCCTCAAAAAGCTCGTTTACGCTAAAAGTAATCAGACGATCGCATTATGGAGATTACCACTATGACTCAAACTATCAAACAACAACCCGGTGGTTTATACGTTCAAACTCCCGATCGACAACAAATTGCTTTTCCCCTCAAACACACTGAAGTTCAAGCAAAAATTGCCGGAAATATCTCACGAGTAGAAGTTACACAAACTTTTGAAAATCCATTTACAACTACCTTAGAAGCGGTTTACATTTTCCCGTTACCGGATGAAGCAGCAGTTGATGATATGCTGATTCGGATTGGCGATCGCACAATCAAAGGTAATATCAAAAAACGCCAAGAAGCACAACAAATTTACGAACAAGCTAAAAAACAAGGACGCACAGCCGGACTATTAGAACAAGAACGCGATAACATTTTTACTCAATCTCTAGCTAACATCAAACCTGGGGAACAAATTGATGTAATTATTCGCTATAGTGACAGCTTGAAATTTGCAGCAGGTAATTATGAATTTGTGTTTCCAATGGTAGTTGGGCCTCGTTATATTCCCGGAACAACTATTGAGGATAATACAATTGGGTGTGGTTCTGCACCTGCACCAATGACGCAAAATCAAGATACCGATTTAGTGCCTGATGCTTCGCGGTTGAATGCGCCAATTTTACCAGAGGGAACTCGTTCTCGGCATGATATTAATGTGACTGTGGAAATTGATGCTGGGGTGGAAATTCGCAATGTTTATTCGCCTTCTCACCAAATTCAAATTACCAAATCACAACAAATTGTTCGAGTAAACTTAGCAAGTGGAGACACCATTCCGAACAAAGATTTGATTTTGCGTTATCAAGTTGCAGGTGATGACACACAAACAACAGTGTTAACTCAAACTGATGAACGAGGCGGACATTTTGCCGTTTATCTAATTCCAGCAATTGAATATAAACCTAATCAAATTGTCCCGAAAGATGTAGTATTTCTGATTGATACTTCAGGTTCTCAGTCAGGTGCGCCATTGATGCAATGTCAGGAATTAATGCGGCGTTTTATTAACGGATTGAATCCTAATGATACGTTCAGCATTATTGATTTTTCCAATACTACTCAGCACCTTTCACCTGTTCCTTTAGCTAATACGGCACAAAATCGATCGCTCGCCATCAACTATATCAATCGATTAAATGCCAGTGGCGGAACGGAATTATTACGAGGAATTCGTGCAGTATTAAATTTTCCCGTTACAGATCCGGGAAGGTTACGAAGTATTGTCTTATTAACTGATGGTTATATCGGCAACGAAAATCAAATTTTGGCAGAAGTTCAACAGAACTTAAAACCAGGAAATCGCCTTTATAGTTTTGGTGCTGGTAGTTCAGTAAATCGTTTTCTTTTGAATCGAATTGCTGAAATCGGACGAGGAATTTCTCGAATTATTCGTCATGATGAACCAGTCAATGAGGTTGTGGAAAAGTTCTTTCATCAAATCAATAATCCAGTGTTAGGTAACATTAACTGGCAATGGGAAGGTGAAGGAGAATCTCCTATTATTTATCCGCAAACACCTCCAGATTTATTTGCCGAACAACCATTAGTTTTGTTTGGTCGTAAATCAGACAAACTTGCAGGAAAATTGCAGATTAATGGCATTGCTGCGGGAGGAATTCGCTATCAACAAACTTTCAATTTAGATTTTGTTGATGTTGGTAATCCTGCGATCGCTCAACTTTGGGGACGTTCTCGCATCAAAGATTTAACGAATCAAATGGTGAGTGGAGATACTAAGAAAGGTGTGGAAGCAGTAACAGATACGGCTCTTTCTTATCAATTACTATCGCAATATACGGCTTTTGTTGCTGTTAGTGATGATGTGCGAGTTGATGCAACAGAAAGTTCTGTTTCTGTACAAGTACCTGTAGAAATGCCAGAAGGTGTAAACTATCAAGGAGTTTTTGGTGGGATTAATTATGCTGCTGCACCTGGATCTCAAATGGCAGGACGACGTAGGCGGTTATCCTCTTCCGATTCAGTAAAACCAGAAATTCTCGAATTACGATCGCCTAGTCCTCCACTTTCAAGATCAAAGAGTGAAATTTATGAAGATCCATACGATATCACATTAATCAATCCAGCATCCTTTGGTGATGATGATGATGTTTTTGATGAAGGACTTTATGCAGCAGCAGCACCATCCATGCCAATGGAAGCAATGGAAGAATCTGCATTTCCTGTGCAACCTTTGCAAATTTTGAGTGCGATCGGACTGGATGAAAAAGCGATCGAACTTCTCACACAACATCTCCAATTACTGATGTTACCAGATGGATTTAGTGGTGATTTAGTCTTTGAATTTCAGGTCAACAAAGGAAGAGTCAAACAAGTTGTGTGGGATGAAGAAGCATCTTCTGCAAAAGACGATAAAGTTATTCGGTTGATTCGGCGATCGCTCCTGACTTGGCAACCTCCCAAAACTATTACCAATACGATTCAACTGACTATTCGCATTCACACATAATTAGGACTTACGTACTCTGGGTTTGAAACTCTGATCCCCCCTAACCCCCCTTACCAAGGGGGGAATTTCTTAAGCCCCCTTGGTAAGGGGGTTGGGGGATCTCAGTGCATAAGTCCTAATAATCTGAACTAGCATTAGCAATGAAATCTTCAGCATTCTAACTCGCTGAAGATTTCTCAATTTTTAGGCTCTCATCAAGAGCGATGTCCAGTGACGATATATGCTACTCTTTGACCGATGTTGGTGGCGTGGTCTGCCATGCGTTCTAGGTGGCGGATGACCAAGACTAATAGTAAGATTGGTTCGACTACGCCTTGGATGTCGCGTTGTCCGGCTAGGCGTTGGTAAAAGGTTTCGTAGGCAGTATCGACTACATCATCTTGTTGTTTGACTCGGCTTCCAGCTTCTGCGTCTAAATCAGCTAAAGCTACTAAGCTCATGCCTAGCATTGCTTGTGCTTGATGGGACATGGTAGCGATTTCTGATAAATAGGCGTGAGGTGGGTAGGGAAAGAGTTTGACGGAAATTTCGGCTAAATCTTGGGCATAATCGCCTATTCGTTCTAAATCTCGGACTAATTGCATATAGGCGCTTAATAGCCGCACATCTTGAGCTACTGGTGCTTGTAATGTGATTAGGGCAGCACAATCTAACTCTATTTGACGGTAGAGTTGGTCAATTTGTTTATCGATTAAAGGAATTTCCTCTGCTGCGGCTAAGTCGCGGTTAAATAGGGACTGATGACACAGACGGAAAGATTGTTCGACTAATGCACCCATTCTTAAAACATCACGTTCTAAGCGCCTGAGACTGCGCTCAAAGTTGATGCGTTCGGGTGGGGAGTTGAAAGGAGAGGAGTTCACCCTAATTTATCTACCAAATAAGGTGCGAGTATCTAAAATTTTAATCGTTTACAGATTTTTCAAAAGGTAACTCTATTTTCAGCCAAGCGCCACCTGTTTGAGGGTGATTTTTGGCGGTGACGGAACCACCATGAGCTAAGATGATTTGGCGGACGATCGCTAAACCTAAACCACTACCTGTTGTAGTAGATTTAATAGTGCCTTCCGACTCTGTAGTAGATGTTGTTTGCCTTTTCCGAGAAGGGTCTCCTCGATAAAGCCTTTCAAAAACATAAGGTAAATCTGACATAGGAAATCCGGGGCCGCAATCTATAATATTAATCTCTACAAATTGGGGAATACCTGTCTCTGGATAGATGTTAAATACAACTCTGATTTCTCCGGCTTCTGGGCTGTATTTAATACTATTATCGAGTATGTTTAAAAAGACTCGGTATAAACGAGACTCGTCGGCTTCTATTGACAGGGATTGGGGCCCAAAATAGTTGAATTTGAGATTTTTGGCATTATATAAAGGTTCTAAACTTTGCCAAACAGAACAAATTAATGTGTGTAAATCTAAGGGTTGACGGCGCAGATGATTGCTGGAATCAGTTTCTAGTTGGCTGAGTTCTAACCAATCTTGTACTAAGCTAATTAGTCGATTAACTTCTGGTAATAATCGCTCTACCCAACGACTTAATGGTGGTTCTAAACGGTCTTGTAAAGCTTCTGCTACCAAACGAATCGAAGTTAAGGGTGTTCTTAGTTCGTGTGCTAAATCTGATACCCAACGATTTTGGGCTTGAGAAAGTTCGACTAAAGCTTGACGATTTTCTAAGAATACTCCAACTCGCCCCTTGGATAAGGGCAAACTGGTGGCTCGAATGGTGAGAGATTTGGGTATGAGATGTTCTTGATATTCTCCGGTTTCTGTGTTGGAGTAAGTGGTATGAAATAGCCATTCTTGTTTGATTGGTTGCTGTTGGTGGCGAGTTTGATCGATTAGTACGTCGAGTTCGTAAGAACGGACTAATTCAAGTAGCAGGCGCACTTGTCCAGGTTCCCATCTGTCTATGTTTAACATTTGCCTTGCTTGTTCGTTACACCAAATTAGCTGGTTTTCTTCATCAACCATGAGAAAGCCGCAGGGTGCTATTTGGAGAATTTCTTGCCAAGTTTGGATTTCGCTTTCTAGTAGTTGGCGTTGTTCATTGGCTAAAGTTACTCCCCGACGTAACCTAGATATTAGGGGTAAGGCTGAGTCGATACCTGGTATTTCTAGAGCTAGCAATAATCGCTTTAACTTTTGATTAAAGCGCATTCGCCAGAATAAAGAAAATGCCAATCCTATTAATAAACCAATCAGAAATTGAACTAAGGACATTTGTGCGATCGGTGGCTAGCGACCAATGATAACTATCAACTAACCACATATCAACTATCAACCAAATCACCAAATTTTCAAACTATCCAAATCGATAACCAAATCCGCGAATGGTAATAATGTATTCTGGGCGACTTGGGTCTTTTTCCAATTTCTCGCGCATCCAACGAATGTGGACATCGACGGTTTTACTATCTCCGACAAAATCTTGACCCCAAACTTGGTCGAGTAGTTGTTCTCGCGACCACACGCGCCGAGGATAACTCATAAATAATTCTAGGATGCGGAATTCTTTAGGGGCAAGGTTGACTTCTTCTCCGCGCAGTAAAACACGACATTCTTGGGGATAGAGTGCGATGTCTTTATACTGCAACATTGGTGGCTGTGTTAAACCACTAAGGCGTTGACGACGAAGTAAGGCGCGACAACGGGCGACAAATTCCCGCATACTGAAAGGTTTGGTTAGGTAGTCGTCTGCGCCTACTTCTAAGCCTAATACGCGATCGGTTTCGCTGCCTTTGGCACTAAGAATTAAAATGGGGACTGGATTACCTTGGCGACGGAGTAACCGACAAATATCTAATCCATTGACTAGGGGTAGCATGATGTCTAAAACTAGTAGGTCAATGAATGATTCTCCGGTTTCGTTGCTGGCGTTTTGCAGGATACTAATTGCTTTTTGTCCGTCCGCAGCTGTGAGTACTTCGTAGTCTTGTTCCTGTAACGCCATGACTAGCATTTCACGAATTAAGTCTTCGTCTTCTACTACTAGGATGCGTCTTTTTTGCCCGATTTCGGTTGCTGATGGATTTGGCGTTATCTCAAGGGAAAACATGATTAAGGAATTAGGTTCTCAGTTGTTCCATCCAAACAATAACGCGATCGGTAGTCAACAAGTGTGTGATTAAACAATTTTTTTCGCTTAAATGCGCGGATGGGTGGGTGTTGGTTTTTGTTCTGCTGATACAAGTGGCGCAAATGCTTTTCTACCAAGGCTTTAACTATTCATCTACCTGGTTTCCGACCCGCGCAAGTCTCCAAACCCTTGGCCCGATTGGGTTTTATGCTCTCTTTACAATTCTTGATTTCTTAAGTTAGGGGTTGGAATGATATAATTCTTTTGATTCGCGAAATCGCACCTTGAAAACTTCATATATTCTGCTTTTCGGGTTCCTGCCGTTTTAAACATCATTAATCCCTATCAGGGATTGAAACAACCCTTTATGGAATATTTAGTTTTGCTGTTGTAGAAGTTTTAAACATCATTAATCCCTATCAGGGATTGAAACTGAGCAATTTAATTCCTTTAAGGATGTTGGCTATCTCCCGTTTTAAACATCATTAATCCCTATCAGGGATTGAAACTCACATAAGGGGGTATTTCTGCACAACTAGTCAGTGTTTTAAACATCATTAATCCCTATCAGGGATTGAAACTGCGCGGAATCGCTAAGGCATACCAGTTTAACTGGAACATGTTTTAAACATCATTAATCCCTATCAGGGATTGAAACCTTAAACAAGGTAGCCGACCATCAGCGGTAATCTGCGTTTTAAACATCATTAATCCCTATCAGGGATTGAAACGATCGCCATTCCTTCGGGTGAAGTGAACAACAGCTGATCGGGTTTTAAACATCATTAATCCCTATCAGGGATTGAAACATTAATGCGGTTCCAGATGATTTATGTGCTATTGTTTTAAACATCATTAATCCCTATCAGGGATTGAAACGACGGGACTGGCAAATCAACAGTTTTCACTGTTACACGTTTTAAACATCATTAATCCCTATCAGGGATTGAAACGTAGTTGTTCGGTGTTGCCTGTGTTGCCTTCTTCTGGTTTTAAACATCATTAATCCCTATCAGGGATTGAAACGGAGTTTGTACTTCTTCCAATTTGGCAATACTAGTTTTAAACATCATTAATCCCTATCAGGGATTGAAACGACAGCTATAACTTGCCGCTTCCTCCCGGCTCCCTTATCTAGTTTTAAACATCATTAATCCCTATCAGGGATTGAAACCGGGTGCTTCTTTCTGTGGAAAAGTCTTTTTAACAGTTTTAAACATCATTAATCCCTATCAGGGATTGAAACAGCAATAACCCTTGGACTGAAGTGAAAGATTTAAGTTTTAAACATCATTAATCCCTATCAGGGATTGAAACTTGATTGATAAGGGTTTCGCCACTTACCAGCTAGCATGTTTTAAACATCATTAATCCCTATCAGGGATTGAAACGCCCCTGACTTTGAACGTAACGTCTAACCGCGCTAGAGACGCTGGTTTTAAACATCATTAATCCCTATCAGGGATTGAAACCGATTTGGTGATTTTACATAACTCAATACTGCTTCAAGAATCGTTTTAAACATCATTAATCCCTATCAGGGATTGAAACAATTGATGGTTTTGACAGTCGTCAAACTTCTTTGGTTTTAAACATCATTAATCCCTATCAGGGATTGAAACATATACATACAAAAACTCAAGTCCGCGAAACAGTTAACAAAGTTTTAAACATCATTAATCCCTATCAGGGATTGAAACCTTTTTTCCAATCTTCTAGCCTTTTTGATGGTTGTTTTAAACATCATTAATCCCTATCAGGGATTGAAACTAATACCTCTCTCAATTCTTCATGCGTCATACAACTTCCGTTTTAAACATCATTAATCCCTATCAGGGATTGAAACCCTCATAACGCACCTCTAGGTCAAGTGATTTAATGGTTTTAAACATCATTAATCCCTATCAGGGATTGAAACCTTCTTCTAATGGCGCTTATTATATGCACTCCGTAAAAGTTTTAAACATCATTAATCCCTATCAGGGATTGAAACATAGGCATTAATCGCTTATCCCACTTACCCTGCTCTCCGTTTTAAACATCATTAATCCCTATCAGGGATTGAAACTACATTCACCCAGCGCTTAAGGAATTGCTGCAAGTTTTAAACATCATTAATCCCTATCAGGGATTGAAACGCTCAAAATATTCGGAAGATGCGAGAAACTTCTGAGTTTTAAACATCATTAATCCCTATCAGGGATTGAAACTTTACAGTAAACAGAGAAGTCATCCGTTGACCCTAGGTTTTAAACATCATTAATCCCTATCAGGGATTGAAACTGCTAATGGAAATCCTGTGGTCGAACAGTCTTTTCGGTTTTAAACATCATTAATCCCTATCAGGGATTGAAACTTAAAAAGCTTAAGGGAGGGTTTATAACCCTCCCAAGTTTTAAACATCATTAATCCCTATCAGGGATTGAAACAGCTAAAAATGCGGGAATTGATGAAGCGATGGGAAATCAAGTTTTAAACATCATTAATCCCTATCAGGGATTGAAACTTGTTCAAAAGCGCCATATCGATGGGCAAGTCTTGTTTTAAACATCATTAATCCCTATCAGGGATTGAAACGAGTACTTTACGAGAGTCACGAGCCGGAGCCAAGCCTTTGGTTTTAAACATCATTAATCCCTATCAGGGATTCAACTGTCTACAACTGTTTTATAGTAAGTTGGATTTAAGGATTTTTTTACCACAGATGTCCACAGATAAACACAGATGAACACAGATGTATATGTTATCTTTGGGCTTCGTAGTTATGTTTTTTTAGTACGCAGATGAAAGCAAATAAACGCAGATGAACGCAGATGAAGATGTTATTTTTATCTTCTGTGTTCATCTTTGTTATCATTGATTTAACTGAGTTTTTCTACTAGGTTTGCTACTCTTTCTTTGATTTGATCTCGCACTGTTTGAAAGGTTTCTTTTGATTTTCCTGCTGGATCTTCGAGTTGCCAATCTTCAAAGACTTCTCTTAATATCCACGCTTCTGGTAAGTTGACTCCACAGCCACATAAGGAAATTACTGCGTCGTAATCTTCGGCTTGAAAATCACTTAAGGCTTTGGATGTTTGATCGGTAATATCTATGCCAATTTCTGACATTACTTCTACTGCGTTGGGGTTAACAACGCTTGCTTCTAAGCCGGAACTGGTAACGGCAATTTTTCCTGCTCCTAATGTTTTAGCAAATCCTTCTGCTATCTGAGAACGAGCCGAGTTTTTCTTGCAAACAAACATCACTTTTTTCATGATTTATTTCTCTCTGTGTAAATGGTTTGGCTTGGGCGGGTTTTGACTTTCAACTTAATTACTAGGAATTGAAATTTTTGGCTAAACCCGCCCCTACGGATATTACATTTTCAAACAACGAGGATCGAATAAGGTGGCTTTTTCCGGTTCTCGCGGAAACCAAAATGCTGTTTTTTTGCAAATTTCTACCAGCATTAACATGACTGGCACTTCAATTAAAACGCCTACTACTGTGGCTAATGCTGCACCAGAATTTAATCCAAATAATGTGACTGCTGTGGCGATCGCCACTTCAAAATGATTACTCGCGCCAATTAATGCTGCTGGTGCTGAATCTTCATAAGCAAGATTCATTTTTAAGGCGGCTACGTAGCTAATCAAAAAGATGAAGTTTGTTTGAATGAATAGGGGAACTGCAATTAACAAAATGTGTAGCGGATTGTTAACTATTAGTTCGCCTTTGAAAGCAAATAGTAATACTAAGGTAAGTAACAGGGCGGTGATTGCGATCGGACCTAGATAATGCAAAAATTTCTCTTCAAACCACCTTTTACCTTTATGTTTGAAAATCCAATAGCGGCTGTACATCCCCGCAGCTAATGGTAAACCTACATAAATTAAGACTGATAAAAATATCGTTTCCCAAGGAACAACCAAGTTATTTGCTGCTAGTAACCATCTCCCTAAAGGTGCATATAAAAACAGCATAGCTAGAGAGTTGACTGCTACCATTACTAAGGTATGTCCTTGATTGCCGTAACAGAGATAGCCCCACATTAAAACCATTGCTGTACAAGGGGCAATTCCTAATAAAATCGCTCCCGCAATGTAAGAATTTGCTAGGGGAACTTCTGCACCTCTAATGATTTCGGTTCCGGTAATTAAGGGGCGAAATAACCAACCTAAAAAGAACTGGGCAAATACTACCATTGTGAATGGTTTAATTAACCAGTTGACTACCAAAGTTAAAATTACAGGTTTGGGCGCTTTGATCGCATTTTTAGCTTGGATAAAGTCAATTTTTACCATGATGGGATACATCATGAAAAATAAGCAAATGGCGATCGGAATTGATACCTGATAAATGCTCATTGCATCTAAGGTAACAGCAATTTGAGGAAAAATTCTCCCTAAAATAATGCCAGCAATGATACACAAAAATACCCAAACAGTCAGATATTTTTCAAAGAAGCTGAGATTGCTACCCGCTTCTATTTTTTTATAATTTTGCGTCATTTCTTTGTATTGAATTAAAATTCGGTATGCACTTCAGCAAGGCGAAAACCTTGTTCTGGTATCGATACCCAATCACAGTGAGTAATATCAATTCCCTAATACTTTGCTACAAGTCAATCCGCGCATCTCAGTGTCTTCGCGTCAGTCATCTGTAGCGAAACTTAAAAAGAAACGATATATGTTGTATTACCATCATTTCAAAAAAAATTGATTTGTCAAGCACATTTCAATAAAACTTGATGATTGCGTTTTATTCCTGGCATTTGCGGGCAGGAACGATCGGACTGTAGCGCCGATAATCTGCCAAATACTGCTCTAAAACTACAAATTGAGACAAATTCAGACTGTAATAAATCCAACGTCCTTCTTGTTTGGCACGAAGCAAGCCCGCTTCCTTAAGGGTTTTGAGGTGAAAAGAGAGTTTAGATTGACTGACTTCTAGCTGTTCGCATAATTCACAAACACACAATTCTCTTTGCCGCAATAGTTCGATGATTTGTAGACGCAAGGGGTCAGACAAAGCATGAAATCCGGCAATAATTTGGGTGGGTGTAACTGTATTTACCATCAACTTTTTTTAATTCATAACCTAATCTTAAACTTCTTTTGGCGCTTTCACCACCATTTATTTAAAATGAAACCTGTACAACAACTGAGAACTGGGTATGCTGCTACATTTAAGTACTTGGACAGAAGTAGAAGCCTATTTAGCAAAGTCTACAGGCATTATTATGCCAATTGGTTCTACTGAACAGCATGGGCCAACAGGATTAATAGGTACGGATGCGATTTGTGCCGAGGCGATCGCTAAAGGTGTCGGAGAGGAAATTAACGCAATCGTGGGGCCAACAATTAATGTCGGTATGGCCCTACATCATACAAGTTTCCCTGGTACAATTAGCCTCCGTCCTAGTACGATGATTCTACTAATTAAAGACTATGTAACTTCTTTAGCCAAAGCCGGATTTACTAAATTCTATTTTATAAACGGACATGGCGGAAATATCGCCACAATGAAAGCCGCTTTTGCTGAAACTTACGCTTATTTAGCGGATTTAAATGTGAGTAATCATGAGCAAGTAAAATGCCAAGTCGCTAACTGGTTTATGTGTGGTTCAGTATACAAATTAGCTAAGGAATTATACGGTGAACAAGAAGGTTCTCATGCCACTCCCAGCGAAGTAGCTGTTACTCAATTTGTTTACCCAGAAGCTATTAAACAAGGTCAACTTTCGGAAGAAGTTGGCAAAGGACACACAATTTATGGCGCTGTAGATTTTCGCAAACGTTATCCAGATGGCAGAATGGGATCTAATCCAGCTTTAGCAACACCGGAACATGGAAAACAATTTTATGAATTAGCAGTGAAAGAATTAAGTAATGGGTATTTGGAATTTTTAAATGCTGAGTGAAGGGAACAGGAGACAAGGGGACAAGGGTACAAGGGGACAAGGAGACAAGGGGACAAGGAGACAAGGGGACAAGGAGACAAGGGGACAAGGGGACAAGGACAAGTATTTCTCTCAATTCCTCCTGATATCTTCTCTTTGTCTTACAAAAAAAAGCAAGAGGAAACAGTAAAATTTTGAGCAAATTTTTAAATTAAATTGCTATTTAAAACCACAGATAAACGCGAATCAACTATCTCTTATCTGCGTTTATCTGCGTGCATCTGCGGTTAATTTTATTTTATTCTTCTAACTCCTCATCTTCTTCATAATCAGAAAATTCATCGCCACCGAAGCGAGGTTGTGCGGGAATAGCAGCAACGATCGCATCTATCACCTTAGAAACCGGAACAATTTCTAAACCGTAATCGGCGAATTTTTGCCCTTTGGGAACGATCGCTCTTTGAAACCCAAGTTTCGCTGCTTCTTTTAACCGCAATTCCATTTGGGAAACAGAGCGAACTTGTCCGCCTAAACCCACTTCCCCAATTAACACAGTGCGGGGATCGACAATGCGATCGCGAAAACTTGCCACAACTGCGATCGCAATTCCCAAATCCACCGCAGGTTCTTCCACATTTAAACCCCCAGCAGAAGCCACATAAGCATCTAATTTAGATAAAGGAATTCCCACCCGTTTTTCCAAAACTGCCAAAATTTGTAACAGGCGATTGTAATCAACACCAGTAGTCGATCGACGCGGACTAGAATAACTAGTTGGACTTACCAAAGCTTGCAATTCAACTACTAACGGACGAGTCCCTTCACAAGCTACAACGATCGCCGTTCCTGGTGCAGCTTCGTCCCGATTTCCTAAGAATAATTCCGAAGGATTGGCAACTTCTCTTAAACCCCGATCGGCCATTTCAAAAATGCCGATTTCGTTGGTTGCGCCAAAGCGATTTTTTACCGATCGCAACAACCGATGCGAAGCAAAACGATCGCCCTCAAAATACAATACCGTATCCACCAAATGTTCTAAAACCCTTGGGCCTGCGATCGCCCCTTCCTTAGTAACGTGACCCACAATTAACATCGTAATATCATCACGTTTCGCCACCTTCATTAACGCCGCAGTACATTCCCTAACCTGCGCCACCGAACCAGGTGCCGAAGTCAGTGTTGGTAAAAAAACCGTTTGGATACTATCAATTACTGCTAAATTTGGCTTCAAAGATTCTAACTCCTTTAAAATCTCTTCCAAATCAGTTTCAGCTAATACATAAAGTTTCGGTTCTTGTACCTCCGCCAACTCCGAACTTTCTACTAAATCTGTTTGTTCTGACTCTTCTATTTCCGAATCAAAATTCTCACCAACTCCCAAACGAGACGCTCTCAACTTTACTTGTTGTCCCGACTCTTCGCCAGAAACATAAAGAATGCGCCTTTCCTCAGAAAGTTGATTTGCCACTTGCAGCAACAAGGTGGATTTACCAATTCCCGGGTCTCCGCCAATCAAAACCAAAGAACCTGGAACCACCCCACCACCTAAAACTCGATTAAATTCTTCGTAGCCAGAAGACCACCTCGCCTCCTGTCTGTCGCTAATTTGGGAAAATTTTAAAGACAACCTTGGCTTTGGTTCAGCATGATTCACTGATTTACCATTACTCCGAGCCCCTCCAGGCCAAGTACCACGACTGGGAAGAGTAGCTGATTGGGTGATAAGCTGTTCTTCGAGGGAATTGTAAGTATTACAGGAAGGACACTTACCAAACCATTGTGGAGACTCGGCCCCGCATTCGCTACAGATATAAGAAGTTCGAGGCTTAGGCATTGTGATAATTGTAAAAAACTGTAAACATTAACTTGTAAATCTTAAGAAAGCTTGAAATCCAGCAATCATAAGAATTTCGGCTTAAAACAACGGAACTCTTTAGGGTAATATCTTAATTAATGGTACTAAAAATTAATGAAGAGAAACGCTACAAATTTGAAGGAGAATTGAGTAACTTGGAAAGCCACAAAGAGAAAATTTTGGTGGTTGACGATGAAGCCAGCATTCGCAGGATTTTGGAAACTCGTCTGTCAATGATTGGTTATGATGTCGTCACTGCTGCCGATGGCGAGGAAGCCTTAGAAACATTTCGTAACGCTACTCCTGACTTAGTGGTTTTGGACGTAATGATGCCGAAACTCGATGGTTATGGTGTTTGTCAGGAATTGCGGAAAGAATCTGACGTGCCAATCATTATGCTAACAGCTTTAGGAGATGTGGCCGATCGGATCACAGGTCTAGAGTTAGGTGCAGATGATTACGTGGTCAAACCATTTTCCCCCAAAGAGTTAGAAGCTAGAATCCGTTCCGTACTCAGACGGGTAGATAAAAGCGGCATTTCCGGTATCCCCAGTTCCGGTGTAATAACCGTCGTAAATATTAAAATTGACACCAATAAACGCCAAGTCTACAAAGGCGATGAGCGAATTCGGCTCACTGGTATGGAGTTTAGCTTGCTAGAACTCTTAGTCAGCCGTTCAGGAGAAGCTTTCTCTCGCTCAGAAATCCTCCAAGAGGTGTGGGGTTATACTCCCGAACGTCACGTAGATACCCGTGTGGTAGATGTTCACATTTCTCGCTTACGCGCAAAGTTAGAAGATGACCCTAGCAACCCAGAATTGATTCTCACTGCTAGAGGTACAGGCTATCTCTTCCAAAGAATTATTGAACCGGGAGAAGCTGAAAAGTAGGAGACTCTTGGGACAAGGGGAGATGGGGAGATGGGGAGATGGG
>NZ_JADEWG010000075.1 GCF_015207735.1 [Phormidium] sp. LEGE 05292 | reverse complement strand
CCCTTGTCCCCTTGTCCCCTTGTCCCCTTGTCCCCTTGTCCTCTGCCCTCTCAAAGTTCGACAAAATCGTAAACTACAACACCAGTAACGGGATCGTTATCAATTCTTACATAACCAGCTTTTACTAATTGCAATAAAGCGCCTTCTATTTCCGAAAAAGTCATACCTGTATCCATAACTGCTTGAGTAACCGAAAGTTTACCTCCTCTGGCAGATGCAGCTTTGACTAGTTTCACCATTAATTGATCGCGGTTTAAAGGAAGAGTTTGGGAAACTGCTGGTTGATTTAATGGTATTCCATTGGGTGCATAACCGAATTTTCCTCGGAATTTTAAGTTATGCTCTTCTACCATTCCGGGAATTAGGAATAAATCAATAAATTGTCCAACTCCAAATAAGCCAAATGTACATAGCCAGATAACGCCTGTGAACATTTTGCGATTATAGATGCGGTGTAAACCGTGTAGTTGTAGCAAGCAAGCTAGCCAAAGTATGTAGCTAGTGCCAACATTATTACCAATATTACTGTTAACGCTATTCATTGCTGAATTAGTTACTTTGTGATTGTCCATTTTTTTATGATAGTTATTTTGTTATTGAGTGTTTGTATACCTGGAGTAGCGATTATTTGTAACAAAACTTGATACATTGTTGCAAGTCTTAATGCGATCGCTCATCTAATCCAGCCAATACCTTGGTAGACTAAAACCCATAGTTGATAAAGCGTCGCATCTGAGGCAACGATCGATCTTAACTAGATCAAAAACTAGAGACACCTATGGTAGATTCCCTTAAGAAACCCAGTTTTGAAGAATTACGGCCAGGAATAAAAGTTCCTGCTAAAGAAACCATCCTCACGCCTCGGTTTTATACAACCGACTTTGACGAAATGGCGCGGATGGACATCTCACCCAACGAAGACGAACTGAAAGCGATTTTAGAAGAGTTCCGCGTTGACTATAATCGCCATCACTTTGTCCGGGATGCAGAATTTGAACAATCCTGGGAACATATCGACGGGGAAACTCGCAAGTTGTTCGTTGAGTTCCTAGAACGTTCCTGTACTGCTGAGTTTTCTGGATTCCTACTTTACAAGGAACTAGGAAGACGCTTGAAAGATAAAAGTCCGGTTTTGGCAGAATGCTTTAACCTGATGTCGCGGGATGAAGCGCGTCACGCAGGTTTTCTCAACAAGGCGCTGTCTGACTTTAACCTGTCCTTAGACTTAGGATTCCTCACAAAAAGCCGGAAATACACCTTCTTCAAACCAAAATTCATTTTCTACGCTACCTACCTTTCTGAAAAGATTGGTTACTGGCGCTATATCACCATTTACCGTCACTTAGAAGCCCATCCAGAAGACAGAGTTTATCCCATTTTCCGCTTCTTTGAAAACTGGTGTCAGGATGAAAACCGTCACGGCGACTTCTTTGATGCGGTAATGAAAGCACAACCGGACACTTTGAACGACTGGAAAGCGAAACTCTGGTGTCGGTTCTTCCTACTGTCGGTGTTTGCTACCATGTACCTCAATGATATCCAGCGGGCTGACTTTTATGCCGCAATTGGTCTAAATGCACGGGATTATGATATCTACGTGATTGAAAAGACTAACGAAACAGCTGGAAGAGTCTTCCCAGTAATGTTGGATGTCAATAATCCAGAATTCTATGAGCGTTTGGATGTTTGTGTTAAGAACAATGCCAAGCTGACTGAAATTGTTAACTCCAATCAGCCTAAATTCCTGCAATTGTTGCGGAAATTGCCTTTGTACATTTCTAACGGTTGGCAACTGTTACGACTGTATTTCATGAAACCAATTGATGTAATGTCTTTGCAAGGAACAGTCAAATAATCTTTCATTAGTTGCTCCTTGATTATGGCGGTTCTGCTACTAGCGGAACCGTTTTTTTTGCAAGAATACAGTAATGTATTTATAGCCTTCAGTTAATTGGGTGTTTGGTAGTGGGTAGGTGGGTAGTCGATAATGGGAATTTGGTAATCAGAATAAATCTGTTATAATTCCTGTCAAAAATCTTCAATCTAATTTCTTAAATTACCCCTACCAACTACTAACTACTTACCTCTGAAAATTTGTACAAGATGAAATTAAATTACTGGTTTCTATTAATTAGCAGTTGCTTAACTCTGACAGCGACACCTGCTTGGGGACAAACTCCAGAAACTCAACCAACTCCCGAAACTCCGCCTACTCAGGAAACTCCCCAAACTCCAGAACCTGCAACGCCTAATTCGTCAGCGAGAGATTTAGAATTAAGCCCAGAAATTATTGAAAATAGCCCGGTATTGCGGCGCTGGATGCGGAAAGTTCCTAATGTTTTGGAGAGTATTAAAAACGACCCTAGTTTTCGGACAAGGTTGCGGTTAGGTTATTCTCAGTATACTTCTGACGATCGCTCTTCAGGAATTAAAGTCGGAGTAGAAGATATATTTTTGGGAAAAACTGGGTTAACTTTAAGCGGCGAGTATAACACTTCCTTTGATGGTGATTACACTCTTTACGGTGGAGATTTACGTTACTATATTTTGCCTTTGGGTGGTTACATTAATATTGCCCCGGTAGTTGGCTATCGTTACATAGATACTGACAGATACAATACTAGTGGTCTAAATGTTGGCGCAAAGCTGCTGTTTGTGTTTTCTCGCACTGGCGCAGGCGATGTTTCTTTAACTCAAAGTTGGGTGTCTCCCGGTACTAGTGAAGAGGTGGGGTTGACTACTATTTCTGTAGGCTATGCTTTAACCCAAAATATTCGCTTATCTACAGATTTTCAGAAACAGAATGCTAGACAAAGAAAGGATAACCGATTAGCGATCGTTTTGGAATGGATGCTATAATTCCCCGAAATTGAAGAAAGGGTAGGTTTGGCAAAGCTGCTGGCAAATTGAAATCAGTTTGCCATCTACCTAATATTGAAGCAGTTACCACTGTTTATCGCGGTAACTGCTTGTAACATACAAAAAATATGCGGATGAAAGGACTTGAACCTTCACTTCTTGCGAAACCAGAACCTAAATCTGGCGCGTCTGCCAATTCCGCCACATCCGCTTGAATCTCTATATTAACAGATTCACACAATAAATCAGTATAGCAGATTTCTTTTCTTAAGTGAACCAACAGCAACTATAACTGAGATCTTGCACCAAGAGGCAATAGCTCCTGTTTTTCGTTCCCAGGTTGAATCTGGGAACGAGTCAACGAGTGAAGGAGATTCAACCTCCTTTGCTGCAAAGTCCGAGCCCCCAAAAGGCGCGAAGAAACACCCACAATAGATGAAAGAAACACAATGTACAAGAGTTTGAGCAAATGTGTTTCTTATGAGTATAAATTCCCGGAGAGTTCCGCAGGTTTTTGCAGCGACTTACCTGAACTAAAACATATTCCAAAAACTTTAAAGCCGCTTGTTCCCTTTTTAGCTTAGTTCTCATCACCAACAAATTAGCAATACCAATAGCTGTTACCGATTTTTTTATTAATAAGAATTGCCGTAATCACGTTAGTGCATACCTTAAACATTCATTACCAACCCCACATACTACTGACACTTATTTTAAATTATATTTCTATAAATTAAAAATTGTTAGTATAGAACATGACTACTTATTAATTACAGGTATTATAAGATAAAAAGAGAAATAAATAAATTTTAAAACCCGAACAAAAACCAACTTTAATTGGGTTCAAAATAATGAAAACCATCATTCCAAGTACTTTACTAGTTTTAGCCTCTACCAGTATTGTCTTAGCAAGATCAGTACAAGCACAGTCTCCGACAATATCCAATCAACCAACGGATGATTTTACCTTATCAGGTGACTCTTTAGAAGGAATTGAAACTCGCACAGTAGAAGGTGACTATCGCCAATTCTTTGGCGGAAATGCCTCAGCTAGCCGAATTAATGAAAGCTATCAGATGACCAAAAAAGGCAGTCGAAACCCATTACAAGTGGGGAATGATGCAGAATTACAAATTAATCGACAAACTCCCCAATCAATTAACGCTGTACCTTTCCGAGAAAATGAGCGAAATGATACTAACAGAGTCGAATTAAAATTGGATTTAGCCGAATAAAAGGGACTGCCATCGACTGGGGACTGGGAAAAACTTGATTGTCGGGGCGGGTTTAGCAGACAATTGTGCGATCGCAGCAGAGGAATTAACCACAAAACCCGCCCTTAATCTAGGGGTTCACAACCAAAGAATGAAAACAAAACCCGCCTCTAAAAAGGCAAAATTTTATGAGGGCGGGTTTTGTTGGGAATTTTTTGGTTGGGATGATAGAAATTTTGGCTAAACCCGCCCCTACAGGTACAAATTTTGGTTTTTGTTTTGTTTTTTAAGATTATGCTTCCACTTTCACGCCTTTCCAAAATGCCACATAACCTTGAATTTTTTTGGCGGCATCTTTAGTTTGGGGATAGTACCAAGCAGCATCTTTGTTTACTTGTCCGTCTACTTCAATAGAGTAGTAACTGGCGACACCTTTCCAAGGACAAGTAGTGTGAGTCTCGCTATCTTTAAAATAGTCTTTGTTAATCGCTTCGGGGGGGAAGTAGTGGTTTCCTTCGACTACCTCAGTGCGATCGCTCTCTGCTAAAATAGCACCATTCCAAACTGCTTTCGGCATCTGTGATTTTTCCCTTGCTAAATTACCAGTACAATTATTAGGATAAACTAATCGCTGATAAAATCATCCCTGTCCAGCGATAATCCTAAAAATTCCCAATCTACCCAGGCAGAAATAACTATACAGTTAAAAACAGGTGTAAAGCCTGTTTTACAACCCTTCTTTCCTTCTGCCTTGGAGCCCTTTGCCTTCTGCCTTCTTGTACTATTATCAGCGCACTACTGATTAAATCATGTCTCAGTTTCCCACCCTGGAAAAGGCACTCAAACACTATTTTGGTTACGATAGCTTTCGCCCTGGACAAAAGCAAATTGTCCAACAAGCTTTAAAAAACCAAGACTCGTTAATTATCATGCCAACTGGCGGCGGCAAATCTCTTTGCTTTCAACTTCCAGCCATGTTAAAAAAGGGTGTAACAGTGGTAGTTTCGCCGCTGATTTCACTGATGCAAGACCAAGTGGAGGCATTACGAAATAATGGGATTTCGGCGACTTTCCTCAATAGTAGTTTGAATGGATGGCAAGTGCGACATCGAGAGGAAAGTATTCGCAATGGTCAGACTAAATTACTTTATGTTGCCCCGGAAAGGTTATTAAGTGAAAAGTTTTTACCATTTTTAGATTTAGTGCAGCATCAAGTAGGAATTGCAGGTTTTGCTATTGATGAAGCGCACTGTGTTTCCGAGTGGGGACATGATTTTCGTCCTGAATATCGACAGTTAAAATTGTTGCGTAAACGTTATCCCGATTTGCCAGTAATGGCGTTAACTGCTACCGCTACCGAGAGAGTTCGTCAAGATATTATTCAACAGTTACATTTACAAGATCCTTTTATTCATATTGCTAGTTTTAATCGGCATAATCTTTATTACGAAGTTCGTCCCAAAGCAAAAAGTAGCTATACGGAATTATTAGTACAAATTCGGCAAGCCAAAGGGTCAGTAATTATTTATTGTCTCAGTCGTAAAACTGTTGACGATTTAACTTTTAGATTGCAAAAAGATGGCGTGAATGCTTTGCCTTATCATGCAGGTTTAAGTGATGAAGAACGCAGCGATAATCAAACTCGGTTTATTCGAGATGATGTGCAAGTAATCGTTGCCACCATTGCTTTTGGCATGGGAATTAATAAACCGGATGTCCGGTTAGTAATTCACTATGATTTACCCCGAAATATCGAAAGTTATTATCAAGAAGCTGGTAGGGCGGGAAGAGATGGGGAATCTGCTCATTGTACCATTTATTTTAGTTATGGTGATATTAAAAAGATTGAATGGGGAATCGACCAAAAAAGCGATGAACAAGAACAAATGATCGCCCGTCAGCAGTTACGGAGAATGATTGATTATGCGGAAGGAACGGACTGTCGGCGGACAATTCAGTTAAGTTATTTTGGGGAATATTTTGCGGGAAATTGTGGGAAATGCGATAATTGCGCTAATCCCAAACCTGTGGAAGATTGGACAATTGAAGCGATGAAGTTTCTCTCTTGTGTCGCTAGGTGTAAAGAAAGGTTTGGGATGAATTATATTATTGATGTATTGCGGGGTTCTAAAAATCAGAAAATTTTACAAAATAAGCATAATGAACTTTCTACTTATGGAATTGGGAAAGATAAAACTGCTGATGAATGGAAGTTCTTGGGCCGATCGCTAATTCACCAAGGTATATTAGAACAGAGTACAGATGGTTATGCTATCCTCAAACTTAATGCCTTAAGTTGGGAAGTCATGCGCCGACAACGGCAAGTTTTTCTCGCAATGCCAACGCAAAAGAAAGTAACTCTAGAAGAGAAAAACCTGAAAAAAGCCGGGATGGAAGTATTATATGAAAGGCTGCGTGTTCTGCGGAAAAAACTTGCTGACGATCAAGGTGTTCCCCCTTATGTAATTTTTCATGATTCTACTTTGAAGTTAATGGCGCAAGTTCAACCGGAAACTTTACTAGCATTCGGAGAACTGTCGGGAGTTGGTAGCAGTAAACTCTCCCAATATGGGTCGGTTTTTCTGAAAGAAATTCGTGCTTATCGTCAAGAACAAGGTTTATCAGTAGCTAGTGATGAGAAAATAGAAACCCTATCACCATCCACAACTCAATTAATGAGTTTACACTTATTTCAGCAAGGTTTGACTGTGGAAGAAATTGCCCAACAACGTAATCTTAAATCTTCTACTATTTTCGGACATTTAACAGAATTGTGGGAAATGGGAGAAACGGTAGATATAGATAAATTAGTTTCTCCTAAACGACAAAAAATTATCTGGCAAGCAATGGAAGAAATTCGTACTGTGGAAATGTTAAAGCCAATTTATGAGTATTTGCAAGAAGAATTTAGTTATGGAGAAATTCGCGTAGTTCGGGCTTTATGGAAAAACCAGCATAAAAAATAGATATCTGGCAAAAGTGTTTTTATATACATTGTATTTAGTCTATAGTAACAATTAATAAAATTGACTGTAGAGACGTTTCATAAAACATCTCTACAGTTTGTATGGATTAATAATTGTTGTCGCAACATTAGTTTACATTTACTGTGCTTTCACCTTGATTGGATTTAACAAATGACAATACTCTGGGCAAAGTAATGCAGATGATGGTGTTTACTAAAGTCAGCACTAGACAATCTGTTAATGTCATATTCATTGCCCTCTTGATAAAAATCCTTACAGTATTATTTTTATCTCAAAACCGAGAGAGCGGCGCAAAAATGGATTTTGGATTACTTGTGAATCATATAAGTTAAGCTAAACAATAGACTCTGTGTGCATGAACGATCGGGAATTTGGATAGACAAAAGAGATTCTGTCTACAGTTCATCGCTAAAATAACCTAGCTAAGAGTTATGGTGAAAGCGTCAGTGGTTAAAGAAATGACTATGAAAAATCCTGCTACTTCTGCCAGTTCTTACAGAATGTCCGATCTAGAAAGGGAAAAGCTAAAACTCGTTGTAGATTACTCTTTTGCCCAATCTTTGCCGGAAATTTGGTCGATCGCAGCCCAAAAATTTGCCAATGCGATCGCTTTACACGATCCACACAGTAAGCCAGAAGTTATACTTACGTACCCCCAACTTTACCAGCAAATTCAGCAATTTGCTGCTGGATTGCAAGCCAATGGCTTATTGTCATTAGTAGAGAGTGATGATTCAGGAGATCCTCCCCGTGTCGCCCTAATTTCTGACAATAGTTATCGGTGGATGATTGCTGACCAAGGTATTATGATGGCTGGGGCAGCAGATGTAGTTCGTAGTTCTGCTGCGGAAACCGAAGAATTACTTTATATTATCGAGCATAGCGGTAGTACAGTTTTAGTAGTAGAAGATCAAAAGACGCTGAAAAAATTAGGCGATCGCCTTTTAAAATTCCCCATCCAACTGATAGTCCTACTCACAGATGAAAAACTGGAAACTTTTGGAGAAATCAAAGTTCTCAACTTTTCTCAAGTAATGGCAGCTGGGACATCTCAAGAATTAAAACCAGCTAATCAAAATCACCACACCCTCGCCACTTTACTTTACACCTCTGGAACCACTGGAAAACCCAAAGGCGTAAGACTAACTCACGGAAATTTACTACATCAACTTACAACCTTGGGCGCAATTATCCAACCTCATGTGGGAGATATTGCCCTTTCCATTCTTCCCACTTGGCACACTTTTGGACGGACGGCGGAATATTTTGTATTGTCTCAAGGTTGTCACCAAATTTATACCAGCATTCGTCATATTAAACAAGACTTCAAAGAATTTAAACCGCAATATATGATCGGTGTTCCCCGACTTTTAGAATCAGTGTATGAAGGAGTGCAAAAGAAATTTCGGGAACAACCAGCGAATAAGCAAAAATTAGTTAATAACCTGTTTGAATTTAGCCAGCGTTACATTCAAGGAAAGCGAATTTGGCAAGGTTTAGTATTAAAACCTCACCCGCCTGCATTGGGTGAAAAACTATTAGGAGGACTGCAAGCAATTATTTATTGGCCTTTACACTTTTTAGGGGAAAAACTAGTATATAAAACTGTTAGGGAAGCTACTGGCGGGAGGATGAAATACTTTATCAGTGGTGGTGGTTCCTTGGCAATGCACTTGGAAAACTTCTATCAAATTGTTGGGTTGGAAATATTAGTGGGATATGGTTTAACTGAAACTTCCCCTGTTACTCACGCCCGTCGTTATTGGCACAATATCAGAGGTTCTGCGGGACAAGGTATTCCCGGTACGGAGACGAAAATAGTCGATCCAGAAACTCGCCAACCTTTACCTGTGGGTCAAACTGGGATTGTGTTGCTGCGGGGGCCACAGGTTATGCAAGGATATTATAAGAACCCGGAAGCTACGAAAAAAGCGATCGATCCTGAAGGTTGGTTTGATAGTGGTGACTTGGGTTGGTTAACAGAAAATAACGATTTGGTGCTCACTGGAAGACAGAAAGATACGATCGTCCTGACCAACGGCGAAAACATTGAACCCCAACCAATTGAAGATGCTTGTTTGCGTAGTGTCTATATCGATCAGATCATGTTAGTTGGGCAGGATCAGCGATCGCTTGGTGCCTTAATTGTGCCAAACATGGAAGCCCTCAAGCAATGGGCAGATTCGCAAAACTTACAATTAGTGCTACCTAACGAAACCTTCTCCGCTTCCCGCGAACAAATCAAACTCGATAGTAAGATTGTGCAAGAATTGTTCCGCAAAGAACTGACTCGCGAAGTGCAAAACCGTCCTGGTTTCCGTCCAGACGATCGCATTGGCCCTTTTAGATTGCTTGAGGAACCATTTTCGATCGAGAATGGAATGTTAACTCAAACATTGAAAGTCCGCCGACCTGTCGTGATGGAACGCTATCGCGATATGATCGACGGGATGTTCTAAAAACATCAGTGAGAAGTTACAAGGACTTACTGGGCAATTGTCGGGTAAATCCTCGCATACGGCAAAATAAAGGGTGAAGTAGAAAACAGCCTATTTCACTCTTTCGCCTTGAACAATTAAAATGCACATTGCAGGTAAAAATGCAAATTAAAACTTTAAATGTATTTGCAATTTTCCTTTAACTTCTACTGATGAAACATCGCTCCTTAACCACAACAAAAGTTAAATCTAGTCATGGATATTCCCAAAAATCAACTCCTCCTAAAGCGCCCAATTAACATTAAAGCCATTGTGACTCCTCGTTGGAAGGAAGAGGCACAACAACAACTCCAAGGACAACTCAATCAACTAGATCAGCAATTGCAACAGTTAGAAGTACAAGGACAAAGGGCAATTACTGAACTGCAAAAGCAAAGTATTCAGCCCCCAGGCCCTCAAATAATTCAACAAATAGACAACATTCAAAGTCAGGTCAATCAAAGAAAAAGCGAATTGCTAGAACAGAAAAATCAATCCCTGCAACAACTCCAACAAGTGCAATTATTGGAACTCAACCAAGAAGTGAGTCAAGGTACAATTGAAAGCATTTTCACTGTGGAATTGGGAGACAATTTACTGGATAAATGGCAGGTAGAAATTCTGCTACGCGACGGAGTAGTAGAAGAAATTCGCGGTGATATTTAGGATTAAAAATCATCAGTCAATTTTGGATTTTGGATTTTAGATTTAATCGAAAATCAGAAATTGAAAATCTAAAATAGGTTGACCAATGTCAATTAGTAATTAGCAAGTAAGAATTAGCAATGATTCACGAAGTTTTCATGCCCGCCCTCAGTTCCACAATGACCGAAGGCAAGATTGTTTCCTGGGTAAAATCTACCGGGGACAAGATTGAAAAAGGCGAAACAGTGGTGGTGGTGGAATCAGATAAAGCAGATATGGATGTGGAATCCTTCTATGGAGGATACTTAGCCACCATTATTGTAGAAGCGGGTGGAGTTGCGCCTGTGGGTGCAGCGATCGCCTTAGTCGCAGAAACCGAAGCGGAAATAGAAACAGCCAAACAACAAGCAGCAGGTAAAACCACTCAAGCAGCTGCACCAACTCCCGCACCTGCAAAACAACCTGAACCTGTAGCTGTAGCCGCAGCAACTTCCAATGGTGCAGGACGTGGTAGCGATAGAATCGTAGTTTCTCCTCGCGCCCGGAAACTAGCCAAAGAACTGAAAGTAGATTTAAACAGTCTCCAAGGTAGCGGCCCTCACGGTCGGATTGTAGCAGAAGATGTAGAAGCCGCAGCCGGAAAAGCACCCGCCCCCGCAGCCGCAGCACCCACAGTTCCCACCTTTACACCCGCACCTGCACCCGCTGCTAGACCTGCACCCGCACCCGCACTTCCTGCGGTTCCCGGTCAAGTCGTAGGCTTTACCACGCTGCAAAATGCGGTGGTGCGGAACATGGTAGCCAGCTTATCAGTGCCTACCTTCCACGTTGGTTACACCATTACTACTGATAATTTGGACAAACTCTACAAACAGATTAAGTCCAAAGGTGTGACAATGACGGCTTTGTTAGCCAAAGCTGTAGCAGTGACATTGCAAAAACACCCATTGCTTTATGCGAGTTATACCGATCAAGGAATTCAGTATAATTCAGCAATTAATGTTGCTGTTGCAGTAGCAATGGATGATGGTGGTTTAATTACGCCAGTGTTGCAAAATGCGGACAAATTAGATATTTATTCCTTGTCGCGCAGTTGGAAAGATTTGGTCGATCGCTCTCGCGCCAAACAACTCCAACCCCAAGAATATAACTCTGGAACTTTCACCCTTTCCAACTTGGGAATGTTTGGTGTCGATCGCTTCGATGCGATTTTACCACCAGGACAAGGAGCAATTTTAGCGATCGGTGCTTCCCGTCCTCAAGTAGTAGCAACTGCTGATGGAATGTTGGGCGTTAAACAGCAAATGCAGGTAAATATTACCGCCGATCACCGGATTATTTACGGTTCTCATGCTGCCGCATTCTTACAAGATTTGGCAAAATTAATTGAAAAAGATGCCCAATCTTTAACCCTGTAAAAACTAAGTAATTCCCCCCTGTTTTTTGGGGGGAATTCGATTTTAAATTAAGGATTTTGAGAAACAATCTTAACCTTTCATCAACCAGGCATTCAATTCATCTGGTGCTTTTACTTGAGCTAAAATCCTTTGCAATTCTTCACCTTCTAACACTTCTTTTTCTAACAAAAGTTGAGTAGTATACTCCAACAAACCACGATTAAGTTGCAGAATTTCTAGTGCTAGATCGTGAGCTTTATCAATGTTTTGTTTGACTTGCCGATCGATCTCCGTAGCCACCTCTGTACTAATCGCCCGTCGAGAACTACCCCCTTCCAGAAACTGCGCGGCATTCTTTTCAAAAGCGATCGGCCCAAGAACACTACTCATACCATACTGCGTCACCGCACGTTCGGCTAGATCCGTCGCCTTTTGAATATCATCACTAGCGCCTGTAGAAACCTTACCAAAAATAATCTCCTCAGCCGATCGCCCACCCAACAAAGTCGCCAGTTTTCCCCGCAACTCATCTTCAAGCATCAAAAAGCGATCGTCTTCTGGCATTTGCAAAGTATAACCCAAAGCCCCCAATCCACGAGGCACAATTGATATTTTCGTCACCTTATCACCACCAGGCATCAGTGCGCCCACCAAAGCATGACCGACTTCGTGATAAGCTACAGTTTGTCGCTCAGTTGGGGTAAGAATTCGAGAACGTTTTTCCAATCCAGCAATTACCCGTTCGATAGCCTCAGAAAAATCTGCCATCAAAACCGTTTGACGATTATTGCGTGCAGCCATCAAAGCCGCTTCATTAACCAAATTAGCTAAATCAGCACCAACAAAACCAGCCGTTTGAGCAGCAATTACCTCTAAATTTACATCTTCACCCAGAGCGATCGCACGGGCATGAACCTTCAATATCTCCAATCTACCGCTTTTATCAGGACGATCGACTAACACTTGGCGATCGAAACGACCAGGACGACGTAAAGCTGGGTCAAGGATTTCGGGACGATTAGTGGCTGCAATCACGATAACACCATCATTACCATTAAAACCGTCCATTTCTGTCAATAATTGGTTCAAAGTCTGTTCTCGTTCGTCATTACCGCCATTGGGCATCCCGGCGCTGCGAGTTTTGCCGATCGCATCCAGTTCATCAATAAAGATAATGCAAGGAGCCTGTCTTTTAGCTTTATTAAACAAATCGCGCACCCGTGAAGCACCCACACCTACGAAAACTTCCACAAACTCAGAACCGGACATATTCAAGAAAGGGACACCAGCTTCACCTGCAACAGCTTTCGCAAGCAAAGTCTTCCCAGTACCCGGAGGGCCAACTAAAAGGACTCCTTTAGGAATTTTCGCCCCAATCTTGCGATATTTTTCCCCATTAGCTAGGAAATCAACCACTTCTTGCAGTTCTTGCTTCGCCTCATCCACACCTGCAACATCCGCGAAAGTAGTTCCAGTTTTGCCCCGATTGTAGACCCGTGCGTTACTTTTGCCTACACCCATGCCCACACCGATGCTACCACCGCCTGTGTTGGTGAATTTTAGCAGCCATGCAAACAGACCCATGAGTACCCCAGTAGAAAGGAGTAAACCCACTATACCTGCGGCAGTTTCGGAGTTTTTAGGAATAATAAAATCTACACTATGACTGTGCAATAAATTAGTCAGTTCTTCTGTATTTCCAGTGAAATTAGTGTAGTAATGTTGAGTATCAAATCCAGATTTAACAGTGTATTCAATGCGATGGGAAGTAGTTCTTCCTTGGGGAAGATCGGGTTTAATAATTACCCGTTGAACTTGGTTGGATTCTACCTGTTCGATAAATGTGTTGTAAGTTGCTGCTGAACGAGTTTCCGTCTTCATAGAACCAATTTCCAGAGAAAGGAACATCAGAAGCCGGAAATAGAATTACTTATCTCATCCAGACTTCTTACTAGTATTGATTCTCCTGTAATAGTTTTAAAGATGACAGATGAGAATACACCAATCTTTTTAGTGTTTTCCGAAGGGTAGGCTAATGAGACGGTTATTACTCCTTTCTGGTTCGTAGCTTCAATTAAGTGAATTTTTTAGCCAAGAAATCAGGACAGATTCATCAAAAAGCACCTAAGATAATGATACTAAGAAGTATCAGCTCTAAACAGACACTTTGTTAATTCTTAGGAGGCGATCGCCATGTCTTCGATTGTTGAAGTGAGTGCATCAGGCACCTTACAATTACCTGCCGAGATTTTACAGGCAATTAAACCCAATACCCGCTTTGTGGTTGAGGTAGAAAGCGTTTCCGACAGCGTTGCCAAGCAATATCGCTTAATCCTGTCCCCCGTTCCCCCAGCGCAACCATTTTGGGCAACTGCTACCCCTGAAGAACGGGCTGAACGATTAATGCAGTGGGTACAAAGTCATAAAGGTGGAGTTAATCTGCCAGATGAAGCCCTGCGACGGGAGAATATCTACGATTAATGACCACTTATCTGCTAGATACTAACATTTTACTCAGGAGTAGCGATCCTACCTCACCCTTGCAAGCATTAGCAGATTATTTAAAGTCGGATTTTTTGAGAACAAACAAACTACCATCTCCGCCACGTCCTATGCGGAAATCTTCATCCAAGTAAGTAATATCAAGAGTCGCAACTCGACCAACCGGATTAAAAGCTTTTACAACCTTAAAGGGGTCGAGTTGAGGCGTATTAATCCCAATAATTTTATCGATCGACAAATAGCGTTTGTCAAAATAAACATTAATGCGTTTGTCTGGTAATTGTGATGAATCATCGAGTGCAGGCTCAAAACTAGCTGTCACTCTCACATATCCTGATAACAGTCCCAAAGAATGTTTGACAAAAGCCACGTTAAAAAACTGTTTGTTGCTAACATTAATTACTTGATAAACTTTACCCAGCGTTAATCCCAAAGGGAGAGAAACCAAAGACCTAATTTCTCTAGCAGTGGAGTACTGCAATTGCCAACTTCCGTCCAGTAAAGAGATAGCATTTACCAGAGGATGGGGATGAGGATTGCAACTTTCTAATTGGCTGGTCAAATCTTCGATTTCTGCTGCCTTACTTTTGTCTAGCTGCACATTGGTAACAGGAGAGCCATCTTTGTGACTTGGAATCAAATCAAGCGCAGCAAATAATTTTTCTTTTAACAAGAGTTGATTATTCAAGAGTTAACACCTAGCTGTTGAAACCTACAATATTTATCATTCTGGAAAAAGGGCTAATAATCAACCATTATTCCTTATGTAGTCTCATCCGTTCGCGGGAAAAACTTAACAAAACTTGCAAAAGAATCGGTGGTGCAAATAAAGCACTTGGAGGCTTAACCAGATGAGCAATTTGTATAAATCTTTGATGTAATTGTGGAGAATCGACTCCCAAACGCATCACTTGATCTATGTAACCTTGGATAAATCGAGACATAGCATTGAGTTGTCCACCGCTAGTAGTTGACCAACGCAAATCCTCACCTGTAGCCATCAGCCAAGGTATTTGTAACTGTTGCGCTAGTTGTTTATAGTAATCTCGGCTCAGGTGATAGTTACGGCTATGTTTGCGGCTCAAACATTCATCCAAAGTTAACGCACCAATAGCAGCCACCGTCATCCCCTGACCATAAACAGGATTGAACGCACACACCGCATCTCCTACTGCTAGCAATCCCTCTGGATATTTAGATAATTTCTCATAGTGACGCAGCCGATTTTCTGTAGCTCGAAAACTATAAATTTCCGACAAAGGTTGAGCATTTTTGATTGTTTCGTAGATTATCGGACTCTGGAGACTACGAGCAAATTCTAAAAATCCCGCTTCATCATTTGGTGGATAATCACGAGCAATACCAGATAATGTGACTACCCAACGGTTTCCTTCTACTGGATAGATTACGCCTCCACGTTTTTGTTTTGGTGGTTGTGCGGAAATAATTATTCCTTGACAGTCAAATTCACTGTTTTCTGTTTGTTGATACCAACGACTGGCATAACCTAAAAAGGAATTAATTACTGTTTCTTGTGGTGAATCGTAGCCATTAATCTCTAACCATTTGGGTAATGAAGAATTACGACCTGTAGCATCCACAACTAGTTCGGCTTCTAACTCTGGCAAATTATCATTTTCTGTTTTAGCTTGATTCCGGCTGCGGAGCTTAACTCCAATTACCTTAGATTGATTTACATCAAACAATAACTCTGTCACTTGAGTTGCTTCTTGCCATCGTATGTTTTGGAATTCTTTGAGGCGACGACGGATTAACCACTCTAGTAAATGACGGCTGCAAGTATAACTTTGTACCCCAGAAGCAAACCTGGGTGCCAAACCCCAAATTCCATACAATAACCAGTCATTTATCCAATCTACTCTAACTGCTCCGGCTGCGACTAACTCGGCTTCTAAACCAGGAAATAGTTGCAGGAGAATTTCTAATCCTCTAGTTAGTAATGCGTGAACGTGGCTAGCTTGGGGAACTCCTGGTCTAGCTTGGGGTTGCTCTGGTAAGCAATCTCGTTCCACAATTGTTACTTGGTCATAGTGTTTGGCTAAAACTCTGGCTGTGAGTAGTCCTGATATGCTACTACCAATAACTATTGCATGACTGTTTCCGGTTCCAGACATTCTCGACTCCCAGTTAATTTTAAGCCATTTTATTTTTGGTATAACACACTTTCAATTTGCTCAAAGTACCAATCGAATATGGAAAAGCTAAATCTGACAAACGATAACATCACCTTAAGAACCCAACTGCTGCAAGAAATTGAAGTCTTAGACCCTCAACAAGCAATATTTCCCTCAGTTAATGAATCGATTAATCAAATAGTGCAACAATTAGAAAATATTAATCCCATTCCCCAACCATTGCAACCAGATTATTTACCTTATTTAATCGGAGAATGGCAATTAATTTATGCTTCTCGTGGTACAGTTGTTACCCGGAGAGTAGCATCAATTCCTAGTTGGGGAGAAGCAATAAAAATCGATCGAGTCTGGCAAGAGTTAACAGCAAAAGATCGCAACAAAATTGCTGCTGTTAACGCTGCCATTATAGACTTACCTTGGTTTGGAAAATGGCAATTACAAGCAAATGGAATTTGGGTTTGGGATACACCTGAGCAACTTGCTAAAGTCAGCTTTAGTTCATTTTCCGTGCAAGCCAAACAACCTTTTGGTTGGTTTAACTGGAGTTGGCCTCAATTAACAATTCCTGTATTAGAATGGCTACGCTCGGAAGCAGTTTGGATTACTTCTTATTTAGACCAAGAAATCCGATTTGGTAGAGGTGCAACAGGTAACTTGTTTGTGTTTCGTCGTCAGTCAACTAAATAATTATTAGACCTCTTGCAAAAATAGACAATCTCTGAATTCGTCTGTGTTTATCTGTGTTTATTTGTGGATATCTGTGGTAAAAAAAACAAAGATTTCGGACTTTGGCAAGAAGTCTATTATTCAACAAATGCGCCTAAAATAATATTAATTATTAAACTACCAAAATGTCTGACACATCCAACGAACCCATAACCCGCAAACCAAGCACTACCGAACATACTCTATCACTACCTGAGCAAGAGATTCGCTATACAGCCTCAGCCGAATGGCAAACCTTGTTTGAGCAAGAAAAGCCTATTGCTTCCATGTTCCATGTTGCCTACATCGCCCAAAATCAACAGGCAAACATTAGACCACTAACCTTCGTCTTCAATGGTGGCCCAGGTGCAGCTTCCGCTTATCTCCATATAGGCGCATTAGGGCCAAAGCGAATTCATTTCGGAGAAAAAGGTAGCTTACCAAAACCACCAGTGCAAGTAGTGGATAATTTAGAAAGTTGGCTTTCTTTTACCGATTTAGTGTTTATCGACCCTATTGGTACAGGGTTTAGTCGCAGTTTATCATCAGATAAAGAAGGACAGAATAAATCTGAGGAAAAAGCTAATTCAAAAGAGTCCGATAAACCACAAGAAACTGAATTTTGGGAAGTGGAACGAGACTTAAAAGCATTAGGAGAATTTATTCAAAGATTTCTGTCCCAAAAGAAACGTTGGCTTTCCCCAATTTTCATTGCTGGAGAAAGTTACGGTGGCTTTCGAGTAGCAAAGTTAGCCCGAAAATTACAACAGGAATATGGTGTTGGGCTTTCTGGTGCAATTTTGATTTCTCCAGCTTTAGAATTCAGTTTGTTGGGTGGAAATGATTACAACCTCACTTCTTGGGCAACAGTATTTCCTTCTCTTGCTGCTGCTGGTATTCATCATCATCGTGCTCAATGGGCAGGAGAAACTAATAATTTAGCGGCACATTTAGCTGCTGCCGAACAGTTTTCTCGCCAAACATTAATTCCTCTATTAGCAATGGGTGATACAGCTAAAGCAGAGGAATTTCAGGCTGTTTATGAAAGAATGGCTAGTTTGATTGGTTTGCCAGTATCATTAATTGAAAGATTAGGGGGAAGAGTTGATATTGAAGTTTTTTCCCGTGAATTATTACGAGAGCAACAGCGAATTGTTGGATTGTATGATGCTTCAATTACAGCGATCGATCCTTTCCCAGAAAGGTTAAACTACGAAGGAATCGATCCAACTTTAGATGGGATCGATCGATTATTCACCGGAGCAATCAACAGTCATTTACGAGATACTTTAGGTGTAGAAACTGACCTAACTTATCATCTGTTAAATTTCGAGGTATTTAAAGCTTGGAAATTTGATATTAAAGGTGATTTCAAACAAGGTTTTGTTGGTTCAGTAGATGATTTGCGTGTGGGGATGACGCTTAATCCTTATATGCAAGTTTATATCAATCACGGATTTTTTGATTTGGTTACACCTTATTTTGCTTCCAATCATTTAGCCAATTTGATGAAATTAAATCCCGAAATTCGCCCGAATTTAACACTGAAACATTATCGAGGCGGACATATGTTTTACACTTGGGATGATTCGCGTCAGCAATGGTTTAATGATATCAAAGAGTTGTATCAAAAGGCGATCGCCTAACTCTCACCATTACTAAGTATAGCTACTTGCTTAAATCAAGGAACAGGTAATGACAGCAACTTCAGGCTACATCCTAGCACTAGACTTAGGAACAACAGGCAACCGTGCATTTTTGTTTAACAACAGTGGTAATGTAATCTCTCAAGCATATCAAGAATTAACTCAATATTACCCACAGCCAGGATGGTTAGAACATAACCCATTAGAAATCTGGCAAGCCACCTGCACAGTAATGCAAAAAGCCATTCAACAAGCCAAAATTAAAGCGACAAATATCCAAGCAATTGGACTTACAGTACAGCGAGAAACTTGTTTATTATGGGATAAAACTACCGGAAAACCCTTACACAATGCTATAGTCTGGCAAGACCGTCGCACTGCTTCTCACTGTCAAAAATTGCAAGAACAAGGTTATGCTGAGGAAATTTTTGCCCGTACAGGATTGATCGTTGATGCTTATTTTTCTGCTACCAAGTTAACTTGGTTATTAGAACAAGTTGTGAAACCTTCTTCGATAAATTTAGATAATGTTTTAGCTGGAACAATTGATTCTTGGATTTTGTGGAACTTGACAGGTGGAAAAGTACACGCCACAGATGACAGTAATGCTAGTCGCACTATGTTGTACAATCTCACTACTCGTGAGTGGGATACAAAGTTACTTGATTTGTTTAATATTCCCGCGCATTTATTACCAAAAATTCAACCAAGTTTGGGGTATTTTGGTACAACTAAACCGGATTTATTAGGTGCAGAAATTCCAATTACAGCTATACTCGGAGATCAGCAAGCATCATTATTTGGTCATGGGTGCGATCGCCCAGGATTAGTCAAATGCACTTATGGAACCGGAAGTTTCTTAGTAGCACATACAGGTAATAATATCATCCATTCCCAACAACAACTAATTGCGACAATTGCTTTGACTCAAAACGATTCTAATAATATAACAAAAGTTGGTTATGCTTTAGAAGGAAGTATGTTTACTACAGGTGCTTGTATTCAGTGGTTAAGGGATGGAATAGGATTAATTGATAATGCTGCTCAAACCGAAATATTAGCACAACAAGTATCTGATAATGGTGGAGTTTACTTTGTTCCTGCTTTAAGTGGATTAGGCGCACCTCATTGGGATATGAATGCTAGGGGTGCTTTTTTTGGGATTACAGGTGGTGTAAAAAGACAACATTTAGTACGATCGGTATTGGAAGCGATCGCATTTCAAGTCAAAGAAGTAGTACAAGCAATTAATGATTCTGGTTTACTACAAGTAGAACGATTAAAAGTAGATGGAGGTGCTTGCGAAAATAATTTTATAATGCAATTTCAAGCCGATGTGTTAGGAATTCCTGTAGAACGACCTGTGATGCGAGATACTACTGTTAAAGGAGTTGCTGTTGCTGCGGGAATCGCTTCTGGTTTTTGGCAAGATGATGCACAATTGGTAAGTCAACGTCAGATCGATCGAGTATTTGAACCAGGAAATACTCAATCAGCTACCAATAACTTTCAAAAATGGTTGGAAGCAGTGGAACGGGCAAAACATTGGGTAGGTGAACCTGGGCTAAAATAATTTTAAGTTGAGAGTTTAGATTTAAAAAGAAGTGAAATATGACTCAAGCCATTAATAACGAACAACTTATGTTACATGAGTTTAAAAAATTATCTGCTAATCAACAGCAAGAAGTAATTGATTTTATAGAATTTCTGCAATATAAAGCGCAAAAGGATGTAGTTGAAAAACAATCTATTTCCGCCTATGAAGCAGCCCAGCAATGGGCGGGATGCGTTGATAGTAAATTAGGCGACCTTTCCACTAATCAAGCTTTATCAGAATGTACCGATTTCATTAGCTGATGCTTGTTTGGTAAGGATGAGTGAGTTAATTCCAGGTAGTTCAGTATTAATACCAATTCTCTATGAAGATGCGCTGCACGGAAACCCACACAAACCCCTCCCCATCTAAAGGGAGTGGCAATGATTAAGCGCAATTTTACAGAGAATTGGTATAACTTTAGATAGTGACTTTCGGATTTATCGCAAGAATAAGAATGAAATGATTGATTTGATTATTTCCGATCGGATATGAAAGCGATTCCGCCAAATACGGAATCGCTATTTCAGTAAATTAATTAAACTGGTTGAGCAATGTTGTTAACAACATAATTAGCAACTGCTTGACCTGTTGTTACTGCATCCTCGATCGCTTCTCGAACATGAACTCCAGCGTATAAACGACTAATAGCATCTTCAAATCCAGCTTGATTAAAGCTGTTAAAAGTGCGAGTTGTACCAATTAACTCTTGAGAAACCGCAGTAAATTTGTAATTATCACCGAAAAAGTTGGTCATTACTGTACCGAAAGCACCACCAAAAGTTGAGTGACCGGAGATAAAATCTGGAAACGGAGGAGTCGGTAAAAGTGACTCCCAATTTCGGTCAGAGGTAGTGTCAGCACGACCATCTCTTTCTGTCAAGGGTGCGACAAACTGACCAGTTACAGGATCGGTCCAACCTGCGATCGCATCATTTGGTCTAGGCTGATTGTAAGTGTACTTGGCATCCCAAGCCGTAATCGCTGAATCAGCCAATGCTACACTTAACTGCAAGAACAAACGGGCATTTTCCCCAATGGTATTCCCCTCGCGCACAGCTGTTTCTTGGGCAATTTGAATCAACTGTCCGTAAGGTCTGAAGGTGTCAGGACGATCGTAAGCCCAAAAGTAAACTAATTGAGTCTGGTCAGCAGTACGATTTATAGTTGTTGTGGCAGTATTTGCCTTACCCCCAGCCAGTCGAACTTCTTCAATATCTTTGGCGTAAAGATCGCTCTTATATACACCGTCGAAAGTGGGCGCAAAGGTATCGCTGTCAGGAACAGCAAACGGAACTGCATCTTCTCCATATCCCGCACCAAGAGCATATTTATTCGGCAAATCAACCTGCCAAACATAGTCGCCCACATTAGGAGTGTAAGTATAACCCAAATCTGGATCGGCTACACTCAGCGCCGTTGCTTGGGGAGAAATCATCACCGCTTGGGCAATGGAACGACCAAAATTTGCACCGCTGGTTTTTTCCAATGCAGTTCCAGAAGCCTCAGCCAGAGAGCGTTCCAGTTGAGCGTTGATCTGTGTTACTTCGCTGGGGTACAACAAACTGAGTATATAATGTGCAGCCCCAGCTACCGCAGCTTCTTTTGATGCACCTATGGGTGCAGTTTGATCTACTAAATAAGGTTTGTGAGTTTTTTCAAAGGCATTCACCGTGTCATAAATCGCCGCACTCAGCAAAGCTGCGGCGCGTGTACCTTCTGGGGGTGCTGAACCTACAGGATCGCCTGATTCGGGATCTTCCTGCACAGCATTTAAGAAGGTTGACATCCAATCAATTACGACATCTGTTCCCGGTGCAGAAACATACTGGCTAACTGTTTTATTGGTGCTACTTTGGGCTAAGGGATCGACTTCTGCAATCAGGTGATATCCTCCCGGTGAGACAACGGAAGTTAGGTTTTTGTAGGGAATGTCAAAAGTAGTAGATTGACCAGGTAACAAGTTGACATTTTGCGTAACTTTGGCTAGTAAACCATCATTTTTTAAGTCTTCTTGTCCATCAACTAAGGTTTCTGGGGTGACGCGATCGATCGTTTCATCCGTAGAAATATACAGGTTAACGGTTACAGGTCGATTAACCAAGGTCATTCCTTGGTTGGTAACAGTAACTCTAGCAGTTCCATCAGCACCAAAGTCGATCGTCTGAGGTAAATTGATGCTTTGAAACCCAACTTGTAAACTATCTTCCGTTCCCTCATATTTGATTTGCTGAACTAGAAAATCGGAACTATCGCTAAAACCAAATTGATTAACGGGTTGAGTACCATTTGGACTATCATAAGGTCTAGCCTCAAATCGCAATTCATCAAAGTTACCCGTCACCCTAAATTTGAAATCTCCGCCAACTCCATCATCCGCAGTAAACCTGACACCCAATTGAGAATTATTAATAGAAGCTTGGCTGATGCTTTGGGTGGTTTCATTAACCATCCGAAAGCCTGTAATATCCACTTCTTGCCCATTTTTAAATGCCCGCAAATAACCAACTTCATTCCCCCATTTTTCCGCAATTAGAGGAGTAAATGCACTCAGATCGATAAATGCACTGGTAACACTTTTGTTGGGTGTCCATTTGTAAGTTAGCTTTTGCGATTCCCCGGTATTAGGGTTATAGTTAATTTCCGCCCGAATTTTGCTGGTTTCAGTGTACCAACCTGCATAAGCAGCGGCGACACCCATCCCATTTGTGTGCCCAAAAGTTTGCCAGCTATTGTTATCAAGGGTAAGGTTGCTTTGAGCAATTGGGTCAAAATAATTAGTTTTTGTCCCGTTGAAATCATTACTGAATACCTCAATTCCTTGGTTTTTCGCTGCTGTCAACCATTCTTTTTTGAAAGCATCTAATCCAGCCGCATCGTTTGTGTAGGCAAAATTCCGCCCTAAACTACCAAAAATACTAGGGTTAGCCATGTTTCTTCCTTTTGAGAATTTGTGATGGAAAATAGACGAAGACAAACTCAGAAATAGTGGATTAACTTGTGTCTAATCCACTGTTTCTCTGTAGTGAAATTTGTTAATAATTGGAGATGCCTGCGTATTTCTATCTCAGGAGGGAAGTTCGATCCGGAAATTTTTATACCTAAATTTGCTAATTAACATTTATTTACAAAAAAAAGAGTGCTTTCTTGCACTCTTAAGCTGTAATATGCTAAATTAGCGGGAAAAAACGCTGTTTTGGAAGGAATAATTACATCTCCTCCAACTGTTTGCCTTTGGTTTCTTTAACTAGCAGGAACACAAAGAAGAAAGAGATTGCTGCGGAAATGGTATAAAGACCATAAGCAGAACCTAAACCGAAATTTTTCAAAAGTACAGGGAAAGATGTAGAAATCACAAAATTAGCGATCCATTGCATCGCTGCTGCCACAGAAAGTGCTGCGCCGCGAATTTTATTATTAAACATTTCTCCCAACAATACCCAAACAACTGGGCCCCAAGAAAAGCCGAAGCAAAATACATAAAGGTTAGCTGCAATGCAAGCTATTAAACCTGATGTTCCGATTAAATTAGGATTACCAGCTGCATCTAACGGCGCATTGGCAAAGATTACTGTCATGACTCCTAAAGTGAGAAACATTCCTACTGAACCTAACAAAAGTAGGGGTTTGCGTCCGAATTTATCGACAAATGCGATCGCAATTAAAGTAGTAACAATGTTAGTCACGCTGGTAATCACAGTAATCCAAAGTGAATCGGCTTCGGAAAAGCCTACAGAACGCCACAACACGCTGCTGTAGTAAAAGATCACATTAATCCCTACAAATTGTTGGAACACAGAAAGTCCAATTCCAACCCAAACAATCGGTAACAAACCACCACTTCTGCTCAAAAGATCGGATAATCTGGGTTTGCGTTCCCGCAATACTGTTTGGCGAATATCAAGAACTATTCTGTCTACGTCGCCACCTTCGACTTTTGCCAATACCGTCGCTGCTTCTTCTTCTTTTCCCTGCGCCACTAAATAACGAGGCGATTCAGGAATCAAAAATGCGCCGATACCGTAAAGTAAAGCTGGCGGGATTTCTGTCCAAAACATCCAGCGCCAAGCAGGTACACCAAACCAAAAAGGCGCATCAGCTGAACCTGCGGCGACAGCAATAAAATAATCGCACAGTAAAGCGATGAAAATCCCCACAACAATAGCTAGTTGTTGCAGAGAACCTAATCTTCCCCGCAAACGGGCGGGTGCAACTTCCGCGATGTAAGCTGGTGCAATCACACTCGCTGCACCAACTGCTAAGCCACCCAACAAACGCCAAACGCTAAAATCCCAAATGTTAAAAGCTATCCCGGAACCAACCGCACTGAGGAAGAACAAAACGGAAGCGATCATCATTGACTTGACTCTACCGTAGCGATCGGCAAATTGTCCGGCAAAAAAAGCACCCACCGCCGAACCTAACAACGCTGAAGAAACCGCAAAACCAGTTTGCGTACTGGTAGCAGCAAACGCGCTTTGTAGCGATGCAACTGCACCGTTAATCACTGCTGTGTCAAATCCAAAAAGGAAACCCCCGATCGCAGCCACATCGGAAATTAAAATAACGTAGGAAAGACTCGGTTTACCTAGCCTGTTTTCGACAACCATATTTTTTCTCTGTTTGCATGAGTCTGTTAAATTTGTGATTTCAAGAGAAAAGTTTTCATGCAAATATCCGAGTCAGGATTCAAAGAAGCTGTTCACTTCTTTTTCCTGACCCTGCATTCTTCGCCCTCTTACTAAAATTTAATCTGTTAATAAAACCGATGAACTAATTTTTTTAATAACAATACACTTTTAAACAAAAATTAAAATAAATGGCAATATTGTCAGGTTAAATACTTCTTTTATTTCTATCTATAGGCAGATTTAAAAATTTTTTTCTTGTGCTGTTTACCTTTTTTGTGAAAAAGGAAGCTTAAATATATTTCCATCATAATCAAGTTAAACAAATAATTAGCTCCTTCGCCCTAATAGGTAAATTTACTATGCTAAATTCTTTAGTTAAGCCTTGGAGGATAACTTCCAGGCGTTGATCCCAGATTCTTTCTAAAAATCGCAATACCACATCTTCGTATTGTTGATAATGCTTTTTCCAATCTCTCCGAATCCCATTTGCTAATTGTTGCAATTCCTCCAAATTCGTACATTTTTGAATTTGGCAAGCAACAGCATTGCGCCACTTTTCTATTTTCCGATAACTAATAAATTGTCCGCCTTTATCTAATCTATGAACAAAAATTACATAAGGCCAATTTTTTACTTTTTTAATTAGTGACTCTGCTATTCCCAAAAACTTAGCAATTTCTCTTTTGCTAATGCGGAATCTTTCAGCGGGTTTAATGCGATCGAACAAAGCTGTCATATCTCTGAAGCTGGTAGAATTACTATAAATACACTATCCGCTATTTTGGAAAAAGTCAATATCCACAATCTCGGACAAATTATCAAATAGACTAACTACTGCGTTAAAATGCTGATATTGCCAAGGAAATCAAGAATTACGAGGCTGATATTTAGTGGTTATGCCGCGTCAGAGTAAAAGAAGCCAACCGATAGCTAGATTTGACAAAGTTGGGATGGTCAAAGTTGGGCTAATTTTAAAGAATGCGCGTGAACAGAAAGGCTTGACGTTGGATGAACTGGCGGATCTCACAGGAGTTGGCAAAACCAGACTCAACGATGTGGAATTAGGAAATGGCAATAAACTGATGGTGGATACCTTAGAAGCGTATCGACGGGTAATTCGTCCATTAAATTCTGAGACTGGCGAAGTTTACAAATGTTGGGAATTATTAGAAATCGCCATGATTTTAGAAGATCCGCCAGAATTGGAAGCAAAGAAGTAGGGGAAAATTGGAATTAGATATGGCGATCGCACCCTTCCCCCTATCATCTTCCTTCCTCTGCGTCTTCTGCGCCTGGAGTGGTTCAACTATGATAAATCTGGTTGAATAAACACTTACAAAAAAAGCCGTGAAAGCACTACTGATGACAGCAGCAGGAGATCCAGAAGTCCTGCAACTTCAGGATCTCCCCGATCCCAAAATTGAAAAAGAAACAGAAATTCTCGTTCGACTCCACGCCGCAGGAGTCAACCCCATCGACACTAAACTGCGACAACGGGGAACCTTTTACCCCGATCGAATGCCAGCTATTTTAGGATGTGACGGTGCAGGAGTCATCGAAGCAGTAGGTAGCGGCGTAGAAAAATTCCGAGTAGGCGACGAAGTATACTTTTGTTGTGGTGGACTAGGAACAAAACAAGGGAATTACGCCGAAAAAGTAGTTGTAGATGAGAAATTCGTCGCTTATAAACCGAAAACCCTCAGTTTTGCTGAAGCAGCCGCCGCACCTTTAGTGATAATTACGGCTTGGGAATCATTGTACGATCGCGCCCACTTAGAAGCCGGAAGAAAAGTATTAATTCATGCAGGCGCAGGTGGAGTTGGGCACGTAGCAATACAGCTAGCAAAATTACAAGGTGCAGAAGTTTGCACCACCGTTAGTAATCAAGAAAAAGCCGATTTTGTCCGTCAACTAGGCGCAGATGAAATAATCTTTTACAAACAAAACGATTTTGTCCAAGCTGCATTAAATTGGACAAATGGAGAAGGAGTAGACTTAGCCTTTGATACAGTCGGCGGCGAAACCTTCTTTAAAACCGTCCCAGCTGTGAAAGTTTATGGAGATCTCGTCACCATTTTAGAACCCGATACCACACTGGGAAACTTAAAAACCGCCAGATTAAGAAATCTGCGGATTAGCTTAGAATTAATGCTGACACCGATGCTGCAAGGCTTAGTAGAATATCAGCGACATCAAGCGAAAATCCTAACAGAATCAGCCCGTTTAATCGATCGAGGTCAGTTAAAAATTCACCTTGGTCAAACCTTTCCCTTAGCCGAAGCAGCAGCAGCCCATCGCTTGCTAGAATCCGGTTCAGTTACAGGTAAATTAGTATTACTGATTAATAGTTGATAGTTGGGATTTGAGATTCTCAAGTTCCCCTAACGACTAAAGTCGTAGGCTATACAGACAAAACCTGCCACAACAGGTTTCAAAATTGGTTGATTTTGAGGAGTCCGCGTAGGCGGACTTTGTTTGTATAGTCGCGGTTTTAACCGCCAGACAGTTTTCAAACATCCTCATAAAATCAGCAATCTAAAATCGCAAATTGTCAGGCTAGTTTTGCTTCCAAAGACTTGAGGAACTCAGTATTAACACCAGATTCACGAGTCAGAGAAATTTTACCAGTGCGAGCAATTTCCCGAATCCCGAATTTTTGTAATACTTGGACGATCGCCACCATCTTACCAGGGTCGCCCACCACTTCCAAAGTTAAGGAATCTTCCGACACATCCACAACTCGTGCCCGGAAAATTTGTGCCAACTCAATCACTTCCGAACGAGTGCTAGCAGTAGCATTGACCTTCATCAACATTAATTCCCGTTCCACAGAGGGAATCTCAGTCACATCCTGAACTTTCAGGACATTGATTAACTTGTAGAGTTGCTTAGTCAGCTGTTCAATTACTCGATCGTCCCCTGGCACTACCATCGTAATCCGGGAAATCCCCATTTGTTCCGCAGGCCCCACAGCCAGACTTTCAATATTAAAGCCCCTGCGGGCGAATAAACCTGCAATCCGAGACAATACCCCGGCTTCATCTTCAACTAAAACAGAAAGAGTGTGTTTCATTATTCGGTAATAAATCCTTCAGCGCAGACAGCTTTTGCTGCGGATAGCACGATGCACTGGAAGTAACACCGACCTTTCTGCCGATCCAGACATTGCAAAAGCAGCTTTAGTAATAATTACTATATTACTGCCGCTGTTGGGCTACAAAAATTACTTAATCATCTTTTATTAATTCTAGAGGAAATCGTGTGATTTTCGTTTTTCGATTAACCCTACAATCAATAAATATTTCTGGAGAATCATGTCACCAAATGGCAAAAATTGTTTAATTTAGAATTGTTCATGTTAATTGCTATTGGAGGAAAATCCCAATGGGTTGGTTACAGCGAATGTTTGGAATGGAAAAACCCGCTGATGCTCAGACAAACCCAGAACCGACTGGAACTGACGATCAGGGAAACGAAATTCCCCCAGAGCGAGTAGGATTGAATGGGGAATACGACCAAAGTGGTTTAGCCAAAAGGGTTGCCCTGGCTTTCGATGAAGATTCTAGCCTAGATGATGTCGAAACTCTTTGGGTAGCTCAAACTGGTGGTACTGTAGTTTTGAAAGGAAAAGTTCCCAGTCAAGAAATTTTAGACCAAGCCACGTCAATTGCTGGTGGTGTTAGTGGTGCCACATCTGTAAACACCGATGAAGTGACAGTTGGTTAAGTATTTTCCTGAACCAAAACCTTGCTCAATGCCTAAGAGCGTTTAACTACTAATGGTTGAGGTGTCGCTGAGACTTGATTTGTGGGTGTCCGCCATGAATCGATCCAGTCTAGGATAATTTGGTTAACCTGCTCTGGGCATTCATCGTGGGGGCAATGTCCAGCATTTTCAATCTCTATTACCTGTAAATTGGGGTTGTATTGAGTGAAATGCTGGGCTAAATGTTTGGGAACCATCTTGTCTTGTGCGCCCCACAATAGCAACAGGGGAATGTTTAAACCTGGAAGTAATGATTTTACACTAGGGTTAAATCCCGAAGTGGTCATGGCTTTGAGGATGGCACAAAAAGCTTGTACTGAACCCCGGTCTTGGGCTGGCCCTGTGAGAATGTCTACTAGTTCATCAGTGACAGCTTCTGGGTTACAGTAGGCAAGTCCCGCCCAACTTTTAACTCGGCGGGGGTGTCGTACCCAATAAAAGACTGTTTTCAGGAGTAGTGGGGATAATACTAAATTTTTGATGGTGGCTACTAGCGATCGCAACTGCTTCGGAATCATTTCCTCTTCCAAAGAAGGATCTGGTAAACTCATCATCACCACCCCAGCCACCATCTCTGGATATGTAGCTGCTGCCGTTAAAGCTACCAAAGAACCGATCGAATTACCCACTAAAACCACAGGCTGGCGGATAAAAGTTTGCCAAAAATCGTAAACTTGCTCTACCCAAAGCTTCACATTGTAGCGTGCAGAAGCTTTTTCCGAAGCCCCAAAACCCAACATATCCAGCGCATAAACTGGATGTACTTGACTAAAGACATTTAAATTTTGTCGCCAATGTCCGATCGAAGTCCCAAAACCGTGCAACAAAATTAATGGTGTAGCATTAGCCGCAGACTGAGGAGAACGAATATAAGTATAGCGAGTTTGCCAACCTCGCCAAACCCAGTCCCTCTGACTTCCAATTCGTTGCTGCCAATGCAGGGAACTTGTCACACTAACCCCTCTGCTTCAAAAAGATTTACAAAACTTTCCTTTGACTCTCATTGTAGTCTGTGTTTTGAGCATTAGATGGGGAGATGGGGAGATGGGGAGATGGGGAGATGGGGACAAGGAGAATTAAATTTTACCTTTCCCCTCTGCTCCTCTGCTCCTGGAGCCCCTCTGCCCCTCTGCCCCTCTGCCTTCGATAGAGACAAAACTGGCAAATGGAAAATAAAATTAAGAATGAGCCTAAAAAAACTAAGCTGAGTAGAATCTAAAAACAAGCTGGTAGATAATTGTGGCGGTTTCTCGCTTTGACTGGAAAGTTCAGCAGTCGTTTTGTCTGTAACCCCAATGACTGCCACTTGTAGGCTCGATCGAGTTGTTAGTTAACTTTATACCGAACTAAATGACAGTAATCGAAACAAAACGCACTAATAATCAACCTCAAATCAACGAACGGATTAGATTTCCCAAAATTCGAGTAATCGACACCGATGGTGGTCAACTAGGGATCATAACTCCTAGAGAAGCAATGGCGATCGCAAACGAAAAAGAACTAGACCTTGTTTTAGTTAGTGATAAAGCTGACCCCCCAGTTTGCCGCATCATGGACTATGGCAAATTCAAGTTTGAGCAAGAGAAAAAAGCGCGGGAAGCGAGGAAAAAGCAGCATACAGCTGAAGTCAAAGAAGTAAAAATGCACTACAACATTGACGACCATGACTATAACGTGAGAGTAGCTCATGCCAAGCGCTTTTTAAATGACGGAAACAAAGTCAAAGCTACCATAATGTTTCGTGGTCGAGAAATTCAACACAGCAACTTAGCAGAAAACTTACTCAACCGCATGGCTTCAGATTTGCAGGAATTAGGAGAAGTGCAGCAAGCGCCCAAAAAAGAAGGACGCAACATGATGTTACTGTTAGCCCCTAAAAAGTAGGGACTGGGGACAGGAGACAAAGGGACTGGGGGACAAGGGGACAAGGGGACAAAGAGAATTAAATTTTACCTTTCCCCTCTGCCCCTCTGCTCCTGGAGCCCCTCTGCTCCTGGAGCCCCTCTGCTCTCTCCTTTTCTTCAATCATCGGCAAGAAAGTCGTGATACTCTCTTATTATCCTGGTGCGATAGTCGGCAAAACTTGTCACTTTAGACATAGCCGGAAATTTGTGCCATGAGTATCAGCAATTCAGCAATAATGAATAGTTGATCGTTCATTGTTCATTGGTCTGGTAGGAAATGGTGATGAACCGTGAATTGCTGATTACAAAATGGCTAAAATTGGCAGGTGTGCAGTATCAATTCGGAGATTCAGATGACGCTGAAAAATCCGTTATTTAATAGCCGTGGTTGGGGACGGATATTGCTCCAAGGGCTGAATCTTCGTGCTGAAGAAAGCGAACGCACCTTTCTGATGTTTGCTGTTTACACTACGACTTCAGTAGGACTTTTGTGGTTGGAGGCGACGACGGTAGCACTGTTCTTAGAACAGTATGGCTCGGATAAGTTGCCTTGGATTTACATAGCTAGTGCCGTTATGGGTTCAGGTTTAGGAATTCTTTCTACCTGGATGCAAAGGGTTTTACCACTACGGCGGTTTGTGGTTTTAATTGGTTTAATTTCAGCTGTTCCTTTATTACTATTTCGGTTAGGCTTGGAAGTTGGTTCTTTAGGTTGGCTGACAATATTTGTCTTACCTCTGTGGGTAGATGGTGGTTACTCTCTTAATCATTTAACTACTTCACTAACGGCTAATCAATTATTTAATATTAGGGAAATTAAACGCACTTTTCCTTTAATTAGTAGTGGTGTTTTAGTTGCAGATGTTTTAAGTGGTTTTTCTTTACCTCTGTTACTGAAAGCTGTAGGTATAAATAATGTAATTTTGGTATCGGCGGGAATGTTGGTGCTGGGTGCGGGAATATTATTTTATTTGAGCCAACGTTATAAACAGGCATTTCCTGATGCTCCTTATCGAGATTTACACGATGAGCAATCAGACTATACTAACCGTCGTTTGAAAGGGCCGTTACAGGAATATGCGATTTATTTATTTGGTTTTTTTATAATTTCCCAAATCCTGCTGTTGTTAATTGATTTTCAGTATCTAACGCAGTTGGAATTAAAGTTTGATGTCAAACAAATTGCCAGTTTTTTGGGATTATTTAGTGGAGTAGTCGGGATTTTTGAACTGTTTACTCAATGGTTTATTTCCAGCCGAGTTATTGAACGAATGGGAGTATTTCTCACTGCTATGTTGCCTGGGGCGCTGTTGAGTGTGTTGGGTGTCTTGCCTCTGACTGGGTTGGTTCAATTATTTATTGGTTTAATTATTTTAAAATTTGCTGATGAGTTGTTGCGCTACACTTTTGTTGCTAGTACGGCTTCGGTTTTGTTTCAACCAATTCCTGATAATTTACGGGGGAATGTAGAGACAAAAGCGCGTGGGATTGCTGAACCTGTAGCAACGGGGTTGACGGGTATTGGGATTTTAGCGGTAATTTGGGTGTTGAATTGGGTAAATCGTAACAGTTCCCAAATCGATAAGGTAAATCTGCTAAGTTGGTTAATTGTTTTAGGAATAGTGTTGTTTGCTTTTTCGTGGTTGCTGATTGTTTGGCTGTTGCGATCGCGCTACCTTGACCTACTAGTTTTGAGCGCCCAAAGAGGACAATTAAGCGGAGTCGGAGAAGTCGATTTACGCATACTTAAACGAGCAGTGGTCGAAGCATTAGAAGGTACAACTTCGGAAGCAGATAAACGTTCCTGTATTGAATTACTGACTCAAATTGACCCGAAAAATGTCGGGGACGTTTTAGCACCATTACTAAAAGTTTTACCACCAGCTTTGCAATATCAAAGTCTGGAAAGTATGCTGATCGCTCCTCACACTAATTATTTATCTCATGTTAAAGCTCTGATTGGTGAAGAAGAAGTGGCGGGGTGGGGAAGTAGAGGGCTGGGG
>NZ_JADEWG010000330.1 GCF_015207735.1 [Phormidium] sp. LEGE 05292 | reverse complement strand
GGGGATGGGGAGATGGGGAATTTTTGCCTTCTGCCTTCTGCCTTCTGCCTTCTGCCTTTCTTGCCTTCTGCCTTTCTTGCACTAGTTGCTATTTAAGTCTTTCATTTGTTGCTGTAACTTGGCTTCTAACTCCTGTATTTCTTCTCGCCGTGCTTCTACTTCTAGTAAACGACGGCTGAGATCCAATTTTTCGAGAGTCAGAGTTTGTAACCCTTCCTCTACCCTTACCTTTTCTTGCTGCAAAAAATCTAAAGAGATCTCACTTGTCAGGTAATTTTTGACCAAATCTAGCACCCAATCTGTAGCATCTTTAATAGTCAAAACCTGGCGAGTGGGAGAAAGTTCCACCAAAACTAGCAAGCCATTACTCCACACATCAGTTTCCACTACTGGAATCACCTCAGCTTCTTCAATTAAAGCCCAGGTATATTCAGATTCTTGGCGGGCTAATAAGCGCAGCTTGGTTTCACCTGTAGTTGCTTCCTTTTGTACCTGGGCAAAATGTAGCATCAGCTTGATTTTTGATTACCTCTCTTCGATATCATCACAAATATCCCTGTGTGTTCGGGGTGGCTCAGCAAAATTGGCTAGAATATTGCCAGATTAAGAGTAGACACACTCAAGTTTGGTGCTACCTGTGCCGCAGCTGAGTCCAGCTTGAGGATACAACACAAGTCAACAAAATATCTTCCATCCTGGTAATGTACCAAATTGTCAATGCCTTTTTTGAGCTAGCAGCCGACGATTTCCTCTAAATTTTACTGATTTGTGTGAGTAATGAGCGAATGAGAATGGACAGTGCATGGATTGGCAAAAGTTTACCTTGATTAACATTATGTGCCATTATTGCCTCAATTCTAGGCGAAGATGGCAAAACTTTTACAGGTATTAACTCCGAAATAATCGGCTGTATTGGATTTCGTGAGCCATACTCGCTAGAGCTAATCCCCATCCACAACTACTAAGGTTGTCATCCGTTAGGGCTAAAATTTTACTGCTGGTTTCTACGATCGGGCTGTGTAATTTAGATAATAATTGTTGACCTATGGTTTGCCCTAAAGGGATGAGTCTGATGCTAGCACTGATTAAGTTGGTAGCCCAACTGTGTAAGTATCCTAAAGTGGCGGCTGATGGGTCAATTTCCCAATGGGCGGCGATGATACCAAAGGCGATCGCAAAACTCACCTCCTGACTCAAGCTGTTAAACTCTTTACTAAGCTCCGGTTCCAATTTCTCCAATAATCGCCTCAACGCATAACCCATTTGCCAGCTTTGTTCCCGTAACTCTGCTGTTTCTCTAGCAGCTTTTGCCCAATTGTTCCAATAGTCTAAAGCTTCTAAATCCCCAATTTCTGTAGCTCTATAACCCCTGAGCATGATTGCGGCTTCTATTTTAATCGCACCATAGCCCAATTCTTGCTCTAACCAATGTTTTAATGTTGTTTGGTCATAAATTACATGAGCTTCCACCAAACTTTCTAATCCTTCGGAATAACTGTAAGCCCCCACTGGTAAGGCTGTGTTAGTAATTTGTAATAAACGCAGCAGATTTAAATTATTCATCATATTTAGGGACTAGGGACTAGGGACCGCCATCGACTGGGAAGAAGAGGTGGGGAGGTAGGACAGAGTTGAACAGATA
>NZ_JADEWG010000329.1 GCF_015207735.1 [Phormidium] sp. LEGE 05292 | reverse complement strand
TAAATTCGGCAATCTTTGGGGTAATTACATCATTAGCAGGCCCATTGGCGATATACTTCTCATAAGTTTGTCTTGAACCTCGTTCTGACTGCGCTGCTAACACTTCAGAAGTGAAAGCAATTTCTCCGAATTTGCGTGGCATAATGCCCTCCTCAATTATCAGTTTTTTGTTGTGTTGTTGAAGCGATCGCTAATTTAATTAACCCGCAGTATTACCAGCAATTAATGGTGCTAACTTATCGCGTTGTCCGGGTATCCAAGTTTCACCCAAAAGCTTGTAATTCATCCGCGGAAAATAGCCGTAGCGTTGTCCTAATTCTCCACTCAGTAGAGTCATGCGTTCCACAGTTCGAGCATTAGCAAGTTTACCTGCATCAATGTAGCGAAAAGGTGTTTTTTCAACTAATTGGAAGAACTGACTTTTTGCTTCTACATCATCGCTAACGACAAACACATCACTAACGGTATCTCCAAAACTTGGCGCATCAAACACTTCCCACCAAACATTTTTGAAAGCACCAACAACTCGCGTTTTCGGAAACCGATGTTGAATTTGTTCTGCACCACTGGTATCCCAAGGTAAGATAAAATCGGTGTAAGTATCATTAAAGGGGTTGGAAATGTCTACATAAATCTTGTCATCAAAATAATGACGCAAAGGTTCTAATATATCTAACATTCCATCCCGTAAGAACATCGCAGGTAGAATCACATCAGCATTGGCAGCATCTTCATAATTACCTGCTGTTAAATTCGGTATTCCCAATCCTTGCACAATCTTAGTCGCTCGGTCAATATTGCGCGAACCCAAAATTACTTCTTGTCCTACTTCAGCCCACATCTTTGCTAAACGAACGCCCATTCTACCCGTGCCTAAAATTCCGAGCTTTGCCATGATAAATTCCCTCAATATTTGACAACTTTTCCTGAATTAATTACTGTTGACTACAACTGTTATAATGGTTCTATATTCCTGCCATTGGAGTGTAGCTAGGGAGTTGTTTGACGCGATCGATCCAAGCCAAAACATTTGGATAAGGTGTGAGGTCAATCTTGCCATCAGGTGCTAACGCAATGTATGGGAAAACCGCAATATCAGCAATAGTTGTCCGCTCGAATTCTAGCCAAGTTCTGGTACTCAAATGTTTGTCAAGTTGGATTAAAATAAGTTCGGCTTTTTGGTGAGCGCGATCGATATTAATACTAGTCGCACCAAACAAATGATAAAGTCGAGCATTTTCAGGTCCCTGACGAACTTCGCCAGCAGTTGTAGATAACCAACGAACTACTTGTGCTAACGATAAAGCATCCAAAGGCAACCATTCTTCACCGCCATATTGCCTTGCTAAATACACCAAAATTGCTTGAGCATCTGCTAATTTAGTATCATTATCTACTAACAAAGGAACTTGTCCAAAAGGGTTAAGTGCTAGATATTCTGGTGACTTATGTTCCCCTTTCATCAAGTCAACTTTTACCCATTCGTATTCCAGATTTAGCAATTCCAAAAACAGTCTAACTTTGTAACTGTTCCCCGACATTTCATGACCATAAAGTTTAATCATGGTGATTTCTCCTGTTCTGCAAAGGGGAATTTGGGGGTTAGGTGTTAGGGTTGGCTTTCTCCCTACCCCCTATCCCCTATCC
>NZ_JADEWG010000074.1 GCF_015207735.1 [Phormidium] sp. LEGE 05292 | reverse complement strand
GTGCAGGGGTGCAGAGGAGCAGGGAAGAAGAATATAGGTTTCCCCCCATCCTCCCATCTCCCCATCTCCCCATCTCCTATGTCCCTTTGCTATGACTTATTAGGGTGATAGGCTTCACCAAAATAAGCTTTGAAATCAGACCAATCATGTTGGAGTGAAACTTGAATTTCTTTGCATAAGTAGATGGGAATGGCACTCTTGATACCAAGGGTATGTTCATGGGTGATGGTATCAACTTTTTCAACTTGTTTAAACAATTTTTTCAAGTAATCAAAATCACCGCCAACGCTAATAACGATATTACCTGAATAATTTCTAGGCCCCCAAAAGTAGAAAGCATGAGCGCCGCTAATTACTTTTGGTAAATTGTAGTTTTTGCCGAAAAAATCGATCGCAGATGAGTAACCATAATCCCAAGATAAAATTGCCACGTCAGATCGATCGCTTAACGCTGGACTGTGATAAACCTTGCTCACTTCCTCCGCTATTTCTTTCCAACCAAGCATTTGTCTAAAATGCCAAGGCGCTTCGATAGAGTTGAGGTCTGTATTTCCGCGATCGGGAAGTGTATAAATTGAGGAATAAAACTTAGAAACCTGGAGTAAAGTTGGCAAAGGCAAAATCGGCAGAGACATCGGAATTAAAAACACACTACTAGTAGCTAAAGCCACTATGATAGAAGTTTTCCAAACCTTTCTATTGCGGACAAATCGTTCAACCATAACCGCCCCTGGTGCAAACAATATCGGATATATGGGAGCTAAATAATAAGATTTGCCTCCAAGTACGAAAAATATGCCAAAAAGCACAAAGAAAGCCCAACCAAAGAAGCGATATAGTTTGCCACTGGGAGAACGAAGGTAATAGTAAATTCCCGCTAACCAAACGGGTAATGTTAAAGGTTGCATCATCATAATCGGCTGCACAAATAAATCAACCATAGATTCTACTAATGGTTTTTTACTAGAGATATTTGCTGCGGCTTGCTGTTCCAAAAATGGCCAGTCATGCTGATTTTGCCACAGGATATTCGGTAAAAACATCACTCCACCGATTAAGATTGCTGTCCAAATCCATTTTTCCCAAAACAGTTGACGATAGGGAGTTAGGCATAAACCAACTAACAAGCTAAAGCCGAAGAAAAGCATTGAATATTTGTTGAGTAAACCAATCCCAACAACAAATCCTACTAGATACCAAAGCTGAGGTAATCTATATTTCACACTGAGCAGAATGATGAAAGCACATAATGTCCAGAGAAGTGGCTCAAAAGCATTCATCGTTAAAATTGTGTGAATGAAGAGATAGTAAGGGGAGAAAATTATTGCTAACCCAGCTAAACATTGAGCAAATTTTCCTCCACCAAGTTCCCTCACCATTAATCCGGTTACTACTACTAATAAAGCTCCCGCTACAGCAGGGAAAACCCGAATCGCAAATAAGGAATCTCCGAATAGCGATCGAGTTAAATTAGTAATAACCGCAACTAAAGGCGGTAGTTCTGTATAACCCCAATCCAAATGTTCGCCACAAGCAATATAGTAAAGTTCATCAATCTGATAACCGTATTGCCCATTAGTTAAAAAATGCAGCATTAATTTGGCTAATGCTAAAATCCAAACGATCACCATTGCACTCCTACAACACCTAGATAAGATTTAAGCCTCAATGCAAAATCGAGGTTTTCCCAAATACTCAATTTGCTTTTTCCCTTGAATCACTTACTCTTTTTTGGGAGTAAATTTTGTTCTATTGACCTTAACAGAATTAAATTGTAAGGATTTTCACTAATTGCCTGGGCATAAGCAGCTGAAAGGTAAGGACGATAACTAGAATCATTGGCAAGATACACTCGGAAAAAAGCTAAGTTTAAAGCTTTTACATAAGATTTGGCAACCTCTGGTTCTTTTATTGTTACCCTGTCTGCCACATTTTGATCTGGAGATGTCAAATTACTAAAACTAGAGAAATTAAGATTAAGGTGATCGAGTCCGGTGCCTATAAGTAGATATTTTTCTTTTGTTTTCAACCAACTAAAAGCAGGAGATTGTTCTAATAAAAGTGGGCTGAAAATATCTTTATCAACGGCTCCCCAGAGAATTGGAATGTTGATTTTACTTAGACCAGCTTCACCATAAAGGCTACTACCACTCGGAAAAAGTACAGACACGGCTTTAATTCTATTATCCCGAAAGTTGTAAGTTTTTTCCGGTAGTTCCAAAGCCTGACATTGAACTAACAAAGATAAATTTACTAAGTTTCTTTCTGGAGTACAATCTTTTTTTAGTTGGGCAAAATTGAGCTGGGCTCCCGCCAAAGAAAGTGCTGTATGACCGCCAAAAGAATTGCCAAATAATCCTACTTGTTGAAGATTTAGTTGCCCTTTAAATTCAGATGAATTCAATCGTTCGAGTTCATCTAACATATAACTTACATCTAATGGTCGGTTAATATATGCAGTTGTTTTAAACATTTGCGACGATAAACCTTGGAAAAACGCTTGCTGTTGTTTGTCGTCACTATCTGGATGTTGGGGAATGGCGACAGCAAAACCATGAGATGCTAAATGCTGGGCTAAATATTCGTAGCGATCGATCTTTGTCCCGATTCCATTAGAAATAACTATTACAGGTATCTTCTCACTATTTGGTACTTCAGGTAAATAAAGATCGACGATAAATTCACGCTGACGACTTGCATCTCGCAGTTTTCTGGTTTGCTTGGAATAACTAAATTTACCCGGTTCTTTTATGTTGGGTAATTGAGAAAAGTCGATCGATGATTCAGAATTTTTTACTTGTACATTTGTTTTCTCAAGAGCAGCAACAAAAGCACTTGTTTCTTGAGTCACTGCTGAAATTTCGTGAAATTGTTGCATGATTCGTTGGGTATTCAGCCGCATATTTGTCGGAAATTTACGCATGAAATTAATCACAGATAACCCATCAGAATCAGCAGTGGATAAAATTAAAGCAGACCGAATACCGTACAAGCCATTTTGACCTTTGTCTAGTTGAATTAATTCTCCCAAATAAGTCAGCAATCTTTCTCCAAAAGAAGAGTAAAAGAATCGAGACATTAAGACTGAACTAAATTGATAGCGAGAGTTTAATAAATTACGTAACTGTGTTTTTTGTTCTGGACTTACGCGATTAAGAATGAAGGCTAATTCTGGGTCTACTTTTCCTTCTTTGGCGAACTTTTCTAAAGACTCAACAGAAATGGAAAAATCGAGAGGGCCATAATTAAAATAGATGCGATCGGCTGCTCTAACTGGTAAAGCAGTCAAGGTAAATGCCAGGGAGCAAATCGCCAACAAGGTAAAGAAAAATCTCCGCCCCATCAACGTCCTAAACTGATTCTGAATATTTGCCAGGTGCTTATCCAACATTCTTTGATTCATTCTTTAGTCGTCTTGCTTTAAGCAATCGGTAGTTTTGCACTCAAACTTATTAATCTTATAAAACAAAGGATCAAATAGCTAGAAACTTCAGTTGGTCGAACTGAGATCCTGTACCAAGAAGCAAAGCCGCTGTTTTTTGTTCCCAGGTTGAACCTGGGAACGAGATAATATTATTTTATATTTATCAAAAAAAAATCAATAAATTGAGTTGATAATTATACAAGTAAATATGATATTTTTCGGGATATTGTGCTAAATACGATCGCCTATTGTCGTTATAGCAAAAGGCAGAAGGCAGAAGGTAAGACAAAAGAAAATCAATGATTTGAGCATGATTTGGGCAATCAAGAATGGCTTAATCGCCTTGGCGGTTGCTATACTTCTTGTCTGAGTTAGTTGGTAGTCAATCATCCCCAACTAAAATCTCCGATTTAGTTGGGGATGAAATCCGACCTTTTTGTTAAATATTCATGAGTTTATTACATTTACTCAAACTCTGGTAATGTGCCCAGTTTACGAATTGTGACTTTCACATCCATACCCAAGTAATCTTGAGCATCACCGAACCAGGAACCTGCCAGGGGGATGACTTGTGCCGGATGACGTGCGATCGCAACTCGAATTAAATCATATCCTGCGGTAATGCGATTAGTTGGATCGTAAGCTCGCCACCCAGCACCAGGCAGATAAACTTGTAACCAAGCATGAGTCGCCCCCGAACCTGTCATTCCCACTTCTCCCCCATCCAGTGCCTCATCATAGAGATAACCACTGACAAAGCGGCAAGCAAAACCCAGTCGTCGCAAAGCCTCAATCATCAACCAAGCATAGTCACGGCAAGTACCCGACTTTAATCGCAAAGTTTCGCCTGGAGATTGGGTTCCCTCTACCTCCCGTGCCTGGTAAGTTAGGGTATTCCAAATTGTATCCATCATTCGTTGTAGGACATCAAGAGTAACATCCTGATCGCCGATGACGAAACTTTTTGCCCATGCAGCTACGCTACCATCGGGATCTTCGGCATGGGGGCGCATGAATGTTGAGAGATCGATCCACTCGTCTGGAGTGTATTGTACTGGAACTTCCTTGGCGCGGGCATCCAGGGGAAAATCTGCGATCGCAGGAATGCCAAAATGTTCGCCCCTAACTCGACAAGTGACAATCAATTCTTGAGCAGGTTCGCTAAATTCAATAAATGCCACATTGTTCGAGAGAGTATCCATTATCCAACGGACTTTGGACGGGATATTGGTTTCCAGTGAGTAACTCAAAGTCCGACCAACATAGCCTCCATTAGGCAAGAAAATCGCCCGGTGTTCACCAAATGTTACCGGATTGGCGTAGCGGTAAGTTGTGATATGTTCAAGGTCGTAAATAACAGTCATTGGATTTTAGATTTTAGATTGTCAAATAAATTGGGCGGCTGGCTTACGAAGATTGTCTCAGAGTTGTGCCATCGACAACATAAATGCGATTGATAACTTCTGTTGCAGTTAAAAAGGGTACGGTGATGCGATAGTCCCCAATCCCTAGTCCATACTTTCCTGACGACGACTGCCAAAAAGATGAGCATAAACGTAAGAAAATACGCAGCCAAGCAGGAAGATTTGACAAGTGAGAAAAATCCATAGTAACAGAATCATGACTGTACCAATGGCTCCGTAGGTGAGAAAATGGCTACCGATCGAAATTACGCTATTGCTAACTAATTGTTGCAATCCTGTCAACAAGGAAGTAGTGAGTAACGCCCCCAACCAGACATCATTCCAACTAACATAAACCGATGGCAAAATCTTGAACAAAATGCAGGTAGCTAAAGCCAAAATAAAAAATGAAGAACTGAACTCTAGCCCTTTAGTTAATTGTAATTCGTCAACTTTAATAAACGCAAAATGGTCTCGAAAATTTGCAAACAAAGCCAGAATTATTTTAATAACAATATGTGCGACTAATGAAGTTACCAGTAGTAAGGCAGTTCCTAAGACTAACAAAAAAGAAAACAGTTTGTTAAGGACAAAAAACAGTACCATTTTATGAACCGATCCGCTTTCCGAGGTGCGACTTTGCGATCGCCAAATTGTATTGACTGAATTCCTAAGAATGGCAAAGACTGAACTCGCAGTCCATAAAAGCACGACAAATCCAATAAGTCCCGCTCCCACACTATTTTGATTCAGCGCAATCACAGTATCTTTAATTAAATTATGGACTTCTGGAGGTAAAAACTTTTCTACTGTTTCTTGGATAGTTTTAAATGCTTCAGTGTTCGGCCCAATGAATGCGCCAATCACACTCAGGATAACCAATAGCATGGGAAACAGTGAGAACAGAGCAAAGTAAGACAAAGAAGCTGCCATCCCAGGACAATTATCTCGATCCCATTTAATCCCCGTTTGGATCAAAAGTTGGGCTGGTTTTGAAGGTAGGATAGTAGAACGAAAATATTTAAGCATTTTTAAACCCTACAGAGCAGGTAATCGATCGGAAATAATACACAATAAAAGCTTACCCAACGGGAATCTCAATCACAAATTTTGTCCCGCTGCCGACGGTAGAATCACAGGTTAATTGACCGCCATGTTTTTTGACAATAGCATAGCTGACAGATAAACCTAAACCTGTACCACTCCCTACTGGTTTAGTGGTAAAAAATGGCTCGAATATGCGTTTTTGAATATGGGCGGGAATCCCAATACCATTATCTGCGATCGCAATTCTTACGCACTCTTTTTCTCTGACTTCAGTCTGAATCTTAATAAAGGGATTTTTATTAGTTTTTCTCACTTCCTTAAGAGCATCAAGAGCATTGGTGATAATACTCAGAAATACTTGGTTCATTTCACTAGCATAACAACTAATTAAAGGCAGATTGCCATACTCTTTAATAACTTGGATTCTGGGTTTATTATTATTTTCTTGGAAGCGGTTTTGTAAGAGCAGTAAAGTGCTATCAATTCCGCTGTGTAAATCTACAGGTTTCATGTCGGATTCATTGAGGCGAGAAAAATTTTGCAAACTCAGGATAATTTGCTTGATTCGTTCGCTTCCTACTTTCATTGATTGCAGACTTTTAATTAAATCTTCTCTGATAAATTCTAGGTCAATATCCTCAATTTTTTCTTGAATTACTGAATTTGCTTGAGGATATTCTTGTTGATAAAGTTCTAGGAGACTCAGCAAATCTTGAACATAATTTTTGGTCGGGTGAAGATTACTATGAATAAAAGTCACTGGATTGTTAATTTCGTGCGCTATACCCGCTACCAATTGACCGAGTGCTGACATTTTCTCACTCTGAATTAATTGTGCTTGGGTGTGTTGTAAATTCTGTAATGCTTGTTCTAAATCAGTAGCTTTTTGGCTTAATTCTTCAGTTTTTCGCTCTACTTCTGTTTCCAAAGTTTGAGAATAGTTCTCTACTTGTTGATACAACCGTGCATTTTCAATAGATATAGCAGCTTGAGAACTAAGAATTTGCAGAGTTTCGACACGATCGCTGGTAAATGCTCCTTCTGTGAGATTATTTTCCAAATACAAAATTGCGATTAATTTTCCCTGGTTGCTAATTGGAGTACATAAAACTGACTTAGGTTGGTGCGTCATGATATAGCGATCGCTCATCAATTGTTCAGATAAACTAAGACGATCGAAAACTGCTGTTTTTTGATTTCTGGCTACAGAATAAATCAAATTTTTGGGTAATTCTTGACATTCAGCTAGAGGAATTTGTAAGTTTTCTGTATAGGTTTGATTAGCTTTTGCTACTACTAACCATTCTGCTTCTTGACGAATTACTAAAATTCCGGTTTGTGCTCCTGCTGAAGCGATCGCAGTTTGCATTAATGTGGCTAAAAGTTTCTCTAATTCAATTTCCTGTGAAATAGCTTGTGCAGCTTTCATAACTACTTTAAAATCTAACCATAAATTCTGATTGAGGCTGCTACTGGAGCTTCTCAATATAGTCTTAGATATTGTTCCTCCCGATCCGATCGCAAAGTTAGTATGTTGGAGAATAGCTCTTAATAATTGGGGATAGTGTTGTTCTAAATAAGTAACTTTCGCTTTGGCACCCCAACGGGCATAACAATAGTATGCTTCTTGCATATATCCAGCAGCAACTTTTTCTTTGCCCCAATCTAAATAGAATTTAGCAGCAAGTTCGTTAGCAAGTGCTTCTTCTTGGATATATTCGTTTTCTTTAGCGAGGGAGATAGCGCGATCGTACAAATCTACTGCTTTCAGCTTTTTTCCTAAAACTCTTGCTTTTTCAGCCTCAACTAGTAAATACTTATGGTGAAAATTTTGTGGAGCATGAGTAAACCACTCGCTAAGGTTTTTTTGATTCTCTTTGACATCAGATAAATATTGTTTTTGCTTGCTAGTATCTACTTGTGGATAAGCAGCAAGAAGGATCAGCGATAGGTAAAAGTTGTAAACTCCGATGGTGATTAATCCGATCGATGCTCCTATATATTCTCTAGCTATCAAAGCATAATCAAGAGCCGCTGTCACATCTTCAAAGAGATAAGCTAAATTAGCTTTAGCAAGATATAGCGCAAACAACGACATATAATTATTATTACTTTGCCACTGGGTAATTAGCAACGATTCGTCAAAATCATTGCCTATAAGTTTTAAATTATCAGTCGCTTTACCCTGCAAATTTAACGTTATCTGCATCCAAATTCGGGCATAGTATAAGGCGAATTCATGATTGTTTTTGACAATAACAGATTGGTACGATGCTTGCTCTTTTTCAACTAATTCCAAATATTTACCCGTAATAAATAAATTTTGGCAATAGTGCATACAACTATAACTAGCCCATTCTATATCACCTGTTTCTAGTCCGCTTTGATATCCTTCTAAATAGGCATTTAGAGTTAATTGGGCTGGTTCTTTCCAAAAACGAATATGAGCATTAAATAAAACATAAATTTTTGCTTTCAATTCGGTAGCATGAAATTTATCTAACAACTTTAGTGCTAGTTGACCTGCATGATATCCCTGCTCAATTCTTCCTTTTTCTGCACATAAAATAATGCCATAGAGGACGTAACTGTAAGCCGCCAATGGGGAATGACCACCCTCAATGCAAAGTTGAACCATCGTTAAAATGAGCGGTCCGATCATCTCCGGCTTGGCAATATAAATCGGTGGATAAAGTGCCATCATAATCCGCAAAGCTGTTAATTGATGCCGATCGTTCATTTCAGGAATACTGTCTAAATCCTCAATTTTTGGCAAGTCTGGCATTGGACGATCGCAAATATTTGCAGAAAGGAAGATACCCAGTTTTTCCAGTGCTTCTAATCCAGTATCGATCGCTTTTAACATTATACTTTGTAACTGATACGCCTGAATTTGTAATTCGTATATCTTCATCTCATCGAGGACTGTCTTGGCTTTTTCTAAAACTATCTGTGCCAAACTAGCTAATTTCTGAAAATTAGTATTCAGGTATTCTGCTTCTGCGGCTTCAATATGAACTGATAACATTAAATCATACTTACTTTGCCATTTTTCAGCTTCTAATAACGCCAAACTAACGTTTAAGTATCTAACTGCATCTGCATAAGCTGTAGCAAGTTTAGCCTTCTGACCCGCCATCAAGTTCAAAGTTGCCAGTTGCTCCCGTTGAGTTGGATCGCAGATAAGTTCAGAGCCAATATTCAGGTGATTGACAATATCGAAAATTTTCTCTTTTAAAGTTGATTGTGGGGTTTTTTCGAGCATAAGTTGACCAATTTTGAGATGCGTCACCTGTTTTTGCTCGTCAGGAATCAATGAATAGGCTGCTTGTTGAATGCGATCGTGCAAAAATCTATATCTAGCATTTCGCTGATTAACCTTTTTATGTTCTGAACTTAAATTATTATTACCTTCAAGTTGATAAAACTTATAAACATTAGTAATCGGTAAAATCAAACCTTCCTGTAATGCTCTCCATAAAACTGTTGCTGTCTCTGTTTCTAATTGTTGTGAAACTATTGCCAAAGTATGCAAATCAAACTGCGCCCCAATACAAGCTGCCAACTTTAAAACCTCCTGAGTTGTAATTGGTAATTTCTGCAATTGCGATGCCATAAATTCCACAACATTATCAGTAATTGCTAAAGCTTCGACTTGAGCAATATCGCATTGCCAATGCTGAATATCCCAATTAAAGGTGATTAACTTTTCATCATGTAAGGCTTTAAGAAACTGAGTCGCAAAGAAAGGATTACCTTGCGTTTTTTGATAGACTAATTTGGTCAAAGGTTGGGCTAGAGATAATTCACAATTGAGCGTATCTGCTACTAATTGATTCAGGTCTGATTGAGTTAATGGTGGCAAAGTAATTGTATTTACCGTTGCCCCAGTTTTGACAATTTCATCCACTGTTAAAATGAAGGGATGAACGGGGGAAACTTCATTATCCCGATAAGCACCTAATATTAATAGATATCCCGAATCTTGCATCAATAATTTCAGCAAATTTAGGGAGGCGGAATCAGCCCATTGCAAGTCATCTAAAAACATCACTAAGGGATGTTCAAAACTAGTAAAAACTTGCATAAATTTGGAAAATACTAAATTAAAGCGATTTTGAGCAGCAATTCCTGATAATTCTATAGCTGGTGGTTGTTTACCAATAATGTTTTCTAACTCAGGAATTACCTCAATTAAAATTTGTCCGTTGTCTCCTAATGCTTCAAGAATATTGCTTTTCCAAGTCTGCAATTGCCGATCTGATTCTGATAATATTTGTCCCATTAAATCGCGGAAAGCTTGCAGTAAGGCAGAAAAAGGAATATTACGTTGGAATTGGTCATATTTGCCTTTAATAAAATAGCCGCGTTGCCTGACAATCGGTTTATGTACTTCATTTACAACGGCGGTTTTTCCAATTCCAGAAAATCCCGCTACTAGCATCATTTCTGTTGTGCCATTGGCAACGCGCTCGAAAGAATTTAATAGTTGACTAACTTCGGTTTCTCTTCCATATAGTTTTTCGGGAATCAGGAAGCGATCGCTAATATCTCGCTTTCCTATTTCAAAATAATCAATTTTGTGCCTTTGCTTTAATTGAGTTAAACATTTCTCTAAATCATGCTTGATTCCTAATGCACTCTGATAACGTCCTTCGGCATTCTTCGCCATCAGTTTACTAACAATTTCTGACAAAACCAAGGTAATTTCTGGATTAACTTTATGTACGGGTATAGGCTGTTTTGCTAGATGACAATGTACCAATTCCATTGCATCTTCTGAAGCAAATGGTAATGCTCCTGTTAATAATTCATAAAAGGTGATTCCTAAAGAATAAAAGTCACTCCGATAATCTATCCCTCGATTCATTCGACCAGTTTGTTCGGGGGAAAGATAAGCTAATGTGCCTTCTAAATCATTAGTATTCTGAATTTCTTGGGTTTCTCTTGCTAGGAGAGAAGCAATACTAAAATCAATTAATTTGACCTGTTTGCTGTCGGGATTAATCAGGATATTAGCAGGTTTAATATCTTTGTGAATGATGCGATTTTGGTAGAGATATTGCAGCGTTTCTGTGAGTTTGATGGCTATTTCGAGAAATTCTAATAAAGGCAAATATTTATACTGTGGATTGTCATTGATGGCTGTTTGAAGATAATTAGATAGGGAAATTCCGCCAAAGTCTTCCATGATTAAGGCATAACTATTACCATATTCTTCTAAGGATAAGGGTTTAATAATACTCGGATAATCGAGATTTTTAGCAATTGTATATTGGTTGCGAAATTGAACGAGTTCGTGAAAGTTTGGGTATTCGTTTCGTAATAGCTTGATGGCAACTGGTTGTTGGTTATTGGTACGGATGCCTCGGTAGACAAGGGTGCGCGTACCTGTGTATAGTTTTTCTGTGATTTGATAACCGGGCAAGTTGGCGATCGCACTCATAACTTAATCAATCCTCATTTTAATATTTCTTCTACTAATTTATTAGCTAACGTAGGTAGAAAAAATTTCAGTATTTACACCTACTTGAAAGTAAACCATAATTTTTCCTTGATGCTGTTCTATCATAAATTGACGGACGATCGTTAATCTCAAGCCCGCCTTTTTCTCATTACTTTAATTTTAAATAAATGCACGCAAAGCTTAATTAATTTAACGAATAATTTCAATTTTATAATTGGATTTTTATTAAAAAAAATTATTGGTGCTGTAGATGAGGGAAGGGATCGGGGATTGGGGACTGGAGACCGAAATTCCTTCAGATCTTGCTCCAGTAAGGAGGTAGAACCTCCCAAGACCTCGTTCCCAGGTTCAACCTGGGAACGAGAATTGACAGGCAATCGCCAATCTTAATCCCACCCAATACTGCTCGGTTAAGAATTTTGGCTCTCTCGTACATAACAGTGATAAGTAAACTTGATTGATTTGTGGAATGCTTGATTTACAAGAAATCCCAGCCGACGGCGGTCCCCAGTACCCAGTCCCTAAAACCAGGGTTTTCCACCACAAGTACAAAAGAGCCGATATTATTTGTTATTTGTCCGAGTTTTGATAACTCTACCAGAACTGAGCAAAGATATTCCCTGATTGCCACTCGCATTGATCATCACAGCCTCAATTACGGGTACAGAAACTGGCTTTTGAGTTACCCACTCTACAACAAAAGAGGCTCCTGCTCCACCACTGGTGTCGTCTTGATCGACGATAAAATTCGTTGAAGCCAATCGTGGAAGTTCTACAGGTTGCTTTAAATATTTGCGAATCAGCTTACCGTGACTATCGTAATAATTGACAGAAGTAATAATTATTGGGTGAGTCAGGTCAGTGTTGCGAACACTAAGCGTACTGGTTAACTCCATTGTTCGCTCGCGCTCCCAGACGTAAATGTGGGAGTAGATGGGAATATAGACGGTTTGACCGCCACTAATTTTTACTGTGTTGTCAAGGGTGACAGCTTTCAGCTGAGTGGCAGGTTCTATTGGTTTTTCTGGTGTTGTGCAAGCTGTAAGCAATACTAACAGTGGCACGATGTAACTACACAGGTATCGCTTCATTGAATTTGGATCTGGGAATATGGCAATTGAATTTTACCAATGTGCCGTTTCAACGAACTTCTACAACACCTGTTACTGTACCTCTGGTAAAAGTTACATCAATGGCTTCGGAGAGATTGTTTTTTTGATTCCATCGCTCTATGACGCGGGTATTGGTGTGTTGTATGGTTTGTCTGAAGACGAAATTATTTTTTCTCAGCCACTTTCTAGCCTGAACTTGATCGACCCCGATTAAATTTCGCCGCACTGTTGCAAGGGAAACTGATGAACCTGTTCCACTTCCCGATGAGGTGCCACAAGTTCCTCTAGACGATCCCCACTCTTCTACTTTTACTGAGATTTGGGAACCGCGTCGCACATCTCCACGAGAAAGATCGATCAATGTTACGGAAACCGCTGCCTTTAGGCTTCCTCTGTAGACTGGCTCTCCTTGAGCGTTAGTTCTATAGAAGGTGAGGCGAGATACTTGGGGGGGTTGTCCCGATCGCTCCCAGCGAATTTGCGTAAATCTCCCGTTGAGATATTCCGCTTTGTAGTTCCATCCGTTGTTCATTCGTCCGTTGCAGAAAAGCTGCTGAGCACTATTGGCTGGAGAGAGTGACCCTAGATAAGCAAGTAGGTTTAGTCCTGTGAATAGGGTTGCGATCGTCGCATATTTTGTAAATTTCAAAGACATGATATTTGTACTCTCTTTTTTGTTGATATTGATATTTTTCTGAAAAATATTATATCGTTACTCATACTTGTTTTCATCTCTATAATTCTTTTGGTGTAAAGTTGTATGAATTTCAGAGAAATCGGTAAGGCTGAAAACTATTAAGAGATGGCAATTAATTGTAAATAAAAAATAAATATTTGCAATAGAAGCAAGTAGTTAGTTTAAGCTAATTGAGTGATGGGTGATGCTGACTTCCGAGAAGCATGGTCAGCATAGCAATTTTAGATTTTGGTGCTTTGTAGCGGAACGCGATCGCGTCCATTTTATATTTTCGATTTTTTGATTAGCTGGCTTTGAGATTAAAAGAGTTTTTTAATTAATCGAAAGTCGCAAATCAGAAATAGCAAATCACTTGAATTGTAAAGGAGAAAACTTATGACATTAGAAGAACAAAGGCTGAAACAAAACCGTACTGGTGAAGTTAATTGGTATAAATGGGGCCCTTATCTGAGCGAACGCCAGTGGGGAACTGTGCGGGAAGATTACAGTTCTGATGGGAATGCGTGGAATTATTTCCCCCACGATCATGCGCGGAGTCGAGCATATCGTTGGGGTGAAGATGGATTAGGCGGAATCACTGATGACCACAATTTGTTGTGTTTTGCGTTAGCATTATGGAATGGCAAAGATCCAATTATTAAAGAGCGGTTGTTTGGGTTAACTAACAGTGAAGGCAATCATGGTGAAGATGTAAAAGAATACTATTTCTACATCGATAGTACGCCGACTCATTCTTACATGAAATATCTCTATAAATATCCCCAAGCGCAGTTTCCTTACGATGATTTAGTTCAAACAAATCGTAACCGTAGTCGTGATGAACTGGAATATGAGTTGTTAGATACGGGAATTTTTGATGACGATCGCTACTTTGATGTATTTGTGGAATATGCCAAAGGTGATGCCGAAGATATTTTAATTAAAATTAGCATTGCCAACCGGGGGCCGGAAGCGGCAAGCATTCATGTACTACCAACGTTGTGGTTTCGGAATACTTGGTCTTGGGCTGATGGTGGAGCGAAACCTATATTAAGCAAATATCAAGGAACAGGTAATACTGTTGTTCATGTCGAGATGACTGATACTTTGTTTAAGGGTCTCATTGATGATTATTACTTTTATTGTGAAAATGTAGTTCCGTTGTTGTTTACTGAAAACGAAACTAATAATCAGCGGATATTTGGCACAGAAAATGCTAGTCCATTTGTGAAAGATGGCATCAATAATTATATTGTGCATGGACAAAAGGATGGGATTAATCCGAACAATATTGGTACAAAAGTTTCGCCTGATTACGAGATTACAGTTGGGGCAAAAGAAACCCAAGTAATTCGATTGCGCCTGACAAAACACGATCCGAATCAATTAACAGAGCCTTTTGGCAGCAAATTTGACCAAATATTTGCCGATCGCCTCAAAGAAGCAGATGAATTTTATCAAGCCGTGACTCCACCATTAGTTCAGGCAGATAGCGATCGCGCTAACATCATGCGGCAAGCACTCTCCGGGATGATGTGGACAAAACAATACTTTTACTACGATCTGGATCAATGGTTGAGGGAACGCAACATTACTCCCTGGACACCTTCTAGTGAAAAGAAGCATACACGGAACAGCGAATGGTTCCACATGCACAATGATGATGTGGTTTCGATGCCTGATAAATGGGAATATCCCTGGTATGCTGCTTGGGATCTGGCATTTCACATGATTCCGATTAGTTTGATTGACCCGGATTTTGCCAAAGACCAACTAATGCTGATGTTGCGGGAAGATTATCTGCATCCTAACGGTCAAATTCCGGCTTATGAATGGAATTTTGGGGATGTGAATCCTCCCGTTCATGCCTTTGCTACTTGGGAAATTTACACTCGCGATCGCGAACTCAACAAAGGTGTTGGTGACATCGACTTCCTCAAATACGCCTTTTCCAAATTACTGATCAACTTTACTTGGTGGGTGAATCGCAAAGATCGAAACGGCAGTAATTTGTTTGAAGGTGGTTTTTTGGGGTTGGATAACATTGGGGTATTCGATCGCAGTTCCCAGTTACCCACAGGCGGATATTTGGAACAAGCAGACGGTACAGCTTGGATGGCTTTCTTTAGCCAACGAATGTTTCAGATTGCTGTTGAGTTGGCACTGCACGATCCACTCTACGAAGACCTAGCGATCAAGTTCTTTGAACATACCATGTGGATTGCGGGAGCGATGGATCGGATTGGTGTACACCATGATGAAATGTGGGATGAAGAAGACGGCTTCTTTTATGATGTGCTGCGCTTACCTGACGGCGATTCTACTCGCTTAAAAGTGCGATCGCTAGTCGGATTATTGCCGCTAATGGCTGTTGCTGTATTCCCCAAAGAAGCCTTTGACAAACTGCCACGCTTTAGGGCAGAAGCCAAAGAATTCATTATGCGTCACCCCGAACTAACTCAAAATATTCATCTACCCCAACAGCCAGGGGAACGAGGTCGGCTGATGCTTTCGGTATTAAATGAAAGTAAACTGCGCCGGATTCTCTCCAGAATGTTGGATGAATCTGAGTTTCTCAGCGATTATGGAATTCGCTCCCTTTCCCGCTATCATCTCGATCGTCCCTATTGTTTCTATCACGATGGACAGGAGTACAAAGTGGGATATGTTCCCGGAGACTCTGATTCTGGGATGTTTGGCGGTAATTCTAATTGGCGTGGTCCGATCTGGATACCTGTGAATCTCTTGTTATTGCGAGGGCTACTGCAACTTTACAGCTACTACGGCGACTCCTTTACCGTTGAATGCCCAACCGGATCGGGTAAATACTTAACACTCTTTGAGGTTATTAAAGAAATTAGCGATCGAATTGTGAGCATTTTTCACCAGGATGAATCAGGTCGTCGTCCGGTGTATGGTAATACTGAAAAGTTCCAGACTGACCCCCACTGGCGCGATCTGATTCTGTTTTACGAATATTTTCACGGCGATAACGGGGCAGGAATAGGGGCTTCTCACCAAACTGGATGGACTGGCTGTATTGCCAGAGTCATTCAGGCATTGGGCTACTTTACACCAGAGATCATCATGGATGCGATCGCGCCTCAGATATTACCAAAGTATTGAAAAGGGCTTCAGGGGCAGGGGAGATGGGGAGAATAATTCTTCCACTCCCCCCCACCTCTTCCTCCCAGTCACCAATTTTTCAATTCATCAACGTAGAATATGAACCTTAAAACTTTAGTTAGACAACCATTAACTAGTTGTATTGTCACTTTAATAGTTGGCTCTGTTGGAATTACATCTATTAATTCTGTAGTGGCACAACAAACTGCAAAAAACCCTACTTCATCTTTGGAAATGGCTCAATCTTCTTCACTCCAAGGAAGTTGGCGACTGGCAAACATGGCATTATTAGACTTGCCAACGCCGATGGTTCCTTCACAAGAACTAACAGCAGACTTTTCTGATGGACGCATTTCTGGTTCAGGTGGATGTAATCGCTTTATGGGTAGCTATGAAATTAAGGGCGATCGATTAACTATTAGTCCACTTGCATCAACTTTCAAAGCTTGTGAAGAACCGATTATGACCCAAGAATCTAAATATCTGAAAGCATTGCAAGGTGCTCAAAGATATGAGTTAGACGACAAGGGTCAATTAACAATTTATTATCAGACTGAACAAGAGTCAGGCGTTTTGCGCTTTGTTTCTAAAAATATCAGAGGCTTGTGGTAATTTTAGGAACTGGGGACTGGGAAATAGGAGAGTTTTGAATTTTGAATTTTGAATTATCTCCCCTGCTCCCCTGCGGTCTCAATAAGAGTAATTTACCAAATATTTTTGGTAAATTAGAAAAAAATATCTTTATGCCATGCAACAACGTCCAATTATTCCTATGCCTCAATCTCAACTAGCATTAGTCCTCAATATTATCACCGTTGTAGGTGTACTTGTGTGCCTGATTATTGCTATTCGTGGTTGGTTTGTTTTACCAGATGTAATTCCGGTTCATTTTAATATTTCTGGTCAACCTAATGGATGGGGTTCCAAAGCAATTATTTGGTTATTTCCTGCTTTAGCTATAATTGTGTCAGTCGGCTTAACTTTCTTAAGTCGTTATCCTCATTCTTTTAATTATCCAGTACAAATTAACCCGGAAAATGCGGCTCGTCAATATCAAATAGCCTGTTCCTTGCTTGACTTTTTAAAAGCAGAATTAACTTGGATATTAGTCTATTCGGTATGGTTGATTTACCATTTAGGAAAATCAACCTCAACGGAGTCTGGGATATTAGGATTACCATTAATATTTTTGATCGTTAGTGTGTTTACTACAGTAGGTTTTTATTTACGCCAAGCTTTTTTATATCGTTAATGCCTTTTTGAGGAAAATTGTAGGGACAAGGCATTGCTGGAGATAACGGTAGGGATTGCAAGTGTTAATGATGCCGTGTCCCTACCCTCACCAACAGACTTATTCAGCAAGCTCTATTTAGAGGTGAACAAGCGGAAATAAAGGGATTGGGAAAACTCTTTAATTGGAAAGGCAATATAAGTAATCGGGTTAATGGTAACAATAATGTCCCGAAAATCTCGCTTTGCCAAAGCTACGATCGCCCAAGCTATCCATCGAGCAGACATTACACCATAAGGATTTAGTTGACTCTTAAATGGGCCTAAAATTAACTTACGAATAACGCAAGGAGCATCTAGGCGACGCAGAGTAATCAAGTCTCCAAGAGTTCTTTTAGACAACTCATACAAAGGACTGAATGCTGGATTTACTTCTGCTTCCGATGTGTTGATCCAGAGTTCTTTAATCGCTTTGTGGTCAGATTCTGTGACAGTTTCTAGAAATAATTCTGCTAATCTCAAGGTGGAAAATGTGTTGATTTCGTAAGCTTTTTGGATTGCTTCAGGAGTGCGATCGCGCAACACATTCACCCCATGATTAACGATCAAAATATCAACAGTTTTCAGACGGTTGATTAAGTCTGCTTCCGCTCCTAATTCCCAGTAAATCACATTAATTCCTGGCTGAAATTCAGCCGATTTATTAGTAGTAAAAGCTACTACTTTAGCTCCTTGAAGGGAAAGTTCTTCAATTAATGCTTGTCCTAAAGTACCAGAAGCTCCGGTAATTCCTACTACTTTGCCCTTCAAAGATAGAGCAGTTCCCAACATTTTGTCCGTCAATGTAAAGTAGCCACAAAAGTAGGCATTACCCTGATCGAAATGATGTCGCCAGTGATAAGTACGATTCACTGTCCATTGGGAAGGTATTTCGACGAGATCTCCTTGCTTATGAGCAAAATCAGTGATAAGTAAATATCCTTGAGAGCGTGCGATCGCCGGAATCACAAAAACGAAAGAATACAAAACACCGAGCCACATTCCATAGATTCCATAGCTTTGAGCTATTCCTGCTGCTAAAGCCGTTACTCCAACCATTACCAGAGACTCAGGTACATCATTGTACCACTGTGCTTTCTTGTAAGCCTCTAAGCTGGTCATGCTCAAATCACGGCGATAAGCCTTGTGATGTAGGTTATGGAAGCTCTGTAAAGGTTTCCAGTAGTGTCCGGCGAGGTGATAAGTATCCCGTACCACTTCGGCAAATAGGACAGAGAGCAGTCCCAGCAGCAATTGGAGCAACAGTTGAGGGTATAGTAGTTGGAAGTCCATCCGGTTTGGTAAAGTTTTTTAGTTATTTGTCAACGAGGTTTATGGGTTAATAGTAATATGCTTAGGGCATTTCTAACCACATTCAACAAAATTTCTAGTAATCAGCCTTTTTCTTTGGCTTTCTGAATAAATATCTGGAATTATTTTAACTCTTGATTCTAACTAACTTTCCAGTTTGTATTATTAAGTCTATGAAATTAAATCAATTTTGGCGAATGTTTTAAGAATAATGGTTTACCCCAAATGCTGTTTCTGTTCCTAACATTTTGATTAAACATCGGTGTGGGATAAAGTATGGCAGATTTTGTCGATCGATCTCCACATTTAGTTTTCGTCCTATAAAAGCTACTACTTGTTCATGCAGTCCAGTTGCTTCCATATTAATTAATTAAGTTCTAGTATATTTAATTGTAGGGGCGGGTTTAGACGATAATATTTGATTCCCATAAATAATATCTGAACAAAACCCGCCCTTACCATACAATGTTTATCGAACCAGACATAACTTCCTGCATAATCTCTCAAAATTACACCCATATATTATTAGTACCAATTAAAAGCTAACCAACAAAAAACCATAATTTAAATAAGAGGCATTATGGCATCTATCCAAAGAAGGACATTTTTGTTTTACCAATCTTTAGTAAGTGCTTTAGCCCTAACTTTTCCCAGCAATTTCCCCTTCATCTTACCAGCAGCAGCCCACCGTACTTAGGTTGATAAGTTTTACTATTTTTCTCCTATCTATACAATTTGATTATGACTTACTTTAAAGACAGGTCAACTTGTTCATAGTTATTTATTAGCAATTATAGTGATTGAATTTGGACTTTGGCAAGCTCGACTTGGCTAGCAACGAAATCAGGTTTAATTTAGAAGTTTCATCGGTACACAGAGAGTACTTTAATAAGTCGGTTTTTCAGCGGCGCTGCATTAGTAAAAGAAGGCTCCCAAGAAAAAAGGCTGGTACAAAATCATTTCTGAATATTGGTTGAAATATAGCAACCACCAAGGCGATTAAGCCATTCTTGATTGCTCAAATCATTTATTTAATTTGGTCTTACCTTCTGCCTTCTGCATAAAAGCCTTTTGCTATACTTTGCGATCGCATAATGAAGTACACTTGACAAAAGCGAACAAGTTCAACCTTTTAGCTGAAGCGAGCAGTATTGGGCAAAATATACTTTCTGATAAATACCTTTAACTTTTTGTAATTTCCCTCAAAAAAATACTATTCCAAAAATGGGAAAAGTAATAATATAAGAAGCCTAACAGGAAAATTCAGTTATGACTGCTATATCACTTATGATTCCTGGCTACTCCATTTTGGAAATAATTCAAGATGGGGATGAAACAGTTGTCTATCGGGCACAAAGACAGATAGATCTATGTCCCGTTGTGATTAAGTTGTCAAAAGCTGAGTATCCTTCGCTCGAACTGGTGACTCGTTTGAAACATGAGTACCGAGTTTCTAGGAACCTTCAGTTCCCAGGAGTTGTACAGGCGCTAAGTTTGGAGAATCATCAACACCGCTTTGCCCTTGTTGTAGAAGATTTTGGCGGCATTTCGCTGAAGCGGTTATTGGAAAATGGGCCGCTATCGATCGCCTCTTTTTTGCCGATCGCTATTCAAATTGTAATGGTAATTGCTCAGATCCACGAGCAAGGGGTGATTCACAAGGATATTAAACCCTCTAATATCATTATTAATCCCATCGCCAACGAGGTGAAAATTACCGACTTTGGGATCGCTTCCCTATTGTCGCGGGGGGTGGCGGCGATCGCAACTCCTGAATGCTTAGAAGGCACGTTACCCTATATGTCCCCAGAACAGACGGGAAGGATGAATCGGGCAGTAGACTATCGTAGCGACTTCTACTCGCTGGGAATCTCATTTTATGAAATGCTGACTGGTGTATTACCTTATCAAAGTTATGACCCGCTAGAACTAATCCATCACCATATTGCCAAATCGCCGTTGCCGCCTCATACTCTTAATTCAGAGATTCCCGAAGTTATTTCTGCGATCGTTCTCAAATTAATGGCTAAAACAGCGGAAGACCGCTATCAAAGTGCTCGCGGATTGGAAGCTGATTTAGAGAAATGTCTGCACCAACTTCAGACAACTGGCAAAATAGAAACCTTTATTCCTGGTGAGATTGATGCTGCCAGCCAGTTATTATTGCCTCAGAAACTTTATGGGCGAGAAGCAGATATTGCCAGTTTGATGGCAGCGTTTGCCAGAGTCGCAGGAATAGGGAAAAGGGGAGAACTCTTAGCACCTTCATACACAGAAGCAAACTACAGCACAAACAATGGGCTACTCCCAGACTGTGCCAACAGCTTAAGGCATTCACAAAGCGAACTGGTTCTTGTTTCTGGCTATTCCGGCATCGGTAAATCATCACTGGTGAATGAGGTTCACAAACCTATTACCAAGCAACGAGGTTACTTCATTGCAGGCAAGTTTGACCAATTTAATCGCAATATTCCCTACTCAGCACTGATTCAGGCGTTTCAGGGGTTAGTACGACAATTGTTAGCAGAAGGGAACGATCGCCTAAAAATGTGGCGAGAACAACTCTCCATTGCCATCTCGCCAAACGGACAAATCCTGGTGGAAATGATTCCAGAAATAGAGCTTCTGATTGGGGAACAGCCGCCTGTAGCAGAGTTAAGTGCGATCGCTGCTCAAAATCGCTTTAATCAGGTTTTTCAAGCCTTCGTCAGGGTTTTAGCCCAACCCAAACATCCCCTAGTAATTTTCCTAGATGATTTACAGTGGGCAGATTTAGCATCACTTCGGTTTCTTCAGTTGCTGATGACCGATTCAGAGAGCCAATACTTGATGGTCATTGGTGCTTACCGGGATAATGAAGTGAGTCCAGAACATCCACTGGTGCAAACGGTTGAGAAGATTAAAACGGGCGAAATACTTGTGACAGAACTGCATCTCAAACCACTTGCACAGCAGCACGTCCGGGAATTTATTGTTGACACTCTCCATGAAGCAGAACGCACGAAACCCTTAACAGATCTGCTGTTTAATAAAACCCAAGGTAATCCGTTTTTCTTGTCGCAGTTGTTGAAATCGCTGTACCAAGAAGAACTGATTCACTTCGATTTTATGGAAAGACGCTGGCTTTGGGATTTGGAGCAAATTCAGAAAATTGGCATTACCGATCGGAGTGTTGTTGATTTAGTTATTACCAATATTCTCAAACTGCCGGAAGCTACTCAAAGAATTTTAAAAGATGCAGCTTGCATTGGAAACACTTTTAGTCTAGAAACGCTGGCAGTTGTCCGTAAACAATCTCTGCTAGATACGGCGGATGAGTTATGGGCGGCGTTGCAAGCTGGGTTGGTGTTACCTGTGACGAAAGATTACAAAGCGTTGTTGGTAAATGATGAGAATTCAGATGTTGCTCTAGCACTGACTAATAACAATATAGTTTACAAGTTTCTGCACGATCGCGTCCAGCAAGCTGCTTACTGCTTGATTCCCATCCAAGAACGGCAAGCTACTCACCTGGAAATTGGCAGACAACTGTTGAAAAGTCCCTATCATGCAGACAAACTGTTCGACATTGTGAGTCAGCTGAACATAGGAATTAGTTTAATTACTGATGCAGCGGAACAGCGGCAGTTAGCTGAACTGAATTTAGAGGCAGGACGGCGGGCAAAGGCTTCTCTGGCTTATACTGTGGCAATGAGATGTTTGGAGAAAGGGCTGCAACTATTAGCGGCTGAAGGTTGGCAACAAGATTACGAACTAACGCTGGCACTCCATGAAGAAGCAACTCAGGCGGCATTTTTAAATAACGAATTCGATCGCGCCCGAGAACTAGCAGAGATTACGCTCAAACAAGGGAAAACACTTTTAGAACAAGCTAGAGTTTACGAACTGCTGGTGCAGTTTTATTTAGCACAAAATCAAATGTCAGAAGCGATCGCAACTGCTCGGCACAGCCTCAATTTGTTGGGTGTTTCTCTGTGCAATGAATTACCCAACATATCTGATTTACAAAATCTGCTGACATTACCAGAGATGACCGATCCGTATAAACTGGCAGCAATGCGGATTCTTTGCTCTGTGGTGGATGCCTCTGCTGGCACACCAGACATCTTCCGTCAAGTTGTATTGACAATGGTGCAGCTATGTGTAGAGTATGGAAATTCTCGCTATTCTGCTTATGCCTACATGGTTTATGGCTGGTTGTTGTGTGGCGGATTAGAAGATCCCAAAATAGGTTATCAGTTTAGTAAACTCGCTCTTGATGTTTTGGCGAAATATAATGCCCAAGAACTTCGCTGCAAAATTGTGGAAATATTTAGTGCTTTTGTACAACATTGGCAAGAGCCTCTGAGTTTGAGCATACAACCGCTCGAAGATGAGATTCAAGGTTGCTTGGAAGTTGGCAATAAAGATTATGCTTGCTTCTGTGCGATGCACTATGCTTGTTATCTCACATTGGTGGGGGAACCTTTGGAGATAGTGCAGAAGAAACAGCAGATTTATGCTGATATGATTGCCAAGATGCAGCGAGATTTGCAGTTGACTTATACTCAAATTTGGCAACAAATGGTAGCCAATCTATTAGGACAAGCGAGCGATCCAACTCTATTGATTGGTAGTTATTTGGATGAATCAAAAGTTTTACCGAAACTATTTGCAGAAAACGGTAGTTTCTCAATTTTTGCTATTTATGTTGTGAAAACTCAACTTGCTTATTTATTTAAGCAGTACGATCGCGCAGTTGAGAATGCTCAACGGGCAACTGAGCATGAAATTAAAGCCGGAATTGCAACAACAGGAAGTTATCATTTTTATACTGTGCTATCGTTGCTGGCTTATAGTGCTTCGTTAAATGAATCGGAACGAACTCGATATCAATCGCAGATCGATCGCCATTTGAATTACCTGCGCTTCAGGGCTATCGAGACACCAGCAAACTATCAACATAAATATGACTTGGTGCAAGCCGAGATTGCCAGAATGAATCAAAAACTATTCGAGGCAATGGAATTGTACGATCGCGCTATTGCTGGTGCAAAAGCTAATGGCTATCTGCAAGAAAAAGCGTTGTCTTATGAGTTGGCAGGTGAGTTTTATCTGTCTCTCAATCGTTTAGAAATTGCTAAAACCTATTTAATTAATGCTTGCTATCGCTATGCACAGTGGGATGCTCTAGCCAAAGTGAGAGACTTGGAAGCCCGCTATCCAGAGCTTTTGGCTATTCTTTCTTCTAAAAAGACACTGGCGGGGAACCAGAAAACGCACACAACTAGCACATCAAGATGGGGTTCATCGAGTACACAAAGCAAGAATGAACTGGATTTGAGTACTGTAGTTAAAGCTTCGCAAGCTCTATCAGGTGAAATTATTTTAAGTAAATTGTTGGAGCGATTCATTCAATTAGCGATCGAAAATGTCGGGGCACAGCGCGGTGTGTTTCTCAGCCGTGAGGATAATAATTGGGTGATTGAATCAGAAGGATCAATTGAGCTAGAAAAATTCGCTTCCATTCGCAATTTACCACTTGAGGAACAAGTTCCGCTATCTACGATCGCCTACGTTGAACGAATTAAAAATCACGTTGTTTTAGATAATATTCAACTGGATTCTCGTTTTAACCAAGACCCTTATGTAATTAGCCAACAACCCAAATCGGTGCTATGTTTTCCGATTCTGCACAAGAAAGAATTGATGGGGATGCTTTATTTGGAGAATAGTTTGGTGATGGGTGCATTCACTCAGAGTCGCCTGGAAATCCTCAAGGTGTTAACTTCTCAAGCCGCGATTTCGATCGAAAATTCCCGCCTTTACACAGACTTGCAAACCTACTCAAAAGCGTTAGAAATTAAAAATCAGGCATTAGAGGAAAAAACAGCACAGCTGGAAACTACGCTGAAACATCTGCAAAATACCCAAGCCCAACTGGTGCAAACGGAGAAAATATCAAGCTTGGGACAGCTAGTAGCAGGTGTTGCCCATGAAGTGAATAATCCTGTCAGTTTTATTGCAGGCAACCTGGATATGGCGAAGCAGTATACTCAGGATTTACTAATGTTGGTGAATTTATATCAGCAGTATTTACCGAATCCGCCGCAAGAAATTCAAGATGCGATCGAGGAAATTGACTTGGAATATTTGCAAGAAGATTTGCCGAAGTTGCTCTCATCAATGCAAGTTGGCACTCATCGCATTCGCGGTATTATGTCTTCTTTACGAACCTTTTCACGCACTGATAGCGATCGCAAACAACCCGCTGATTTGCACGAAGGTTTAGAAAGTACATTACTGATTCTGCATCATCGTCTAAAAGCAAAAGATTTCCGTCCTGAAATCAAATTAATTAAAGAATATGGTGATTTGCCCAAAGTTCTTTGTTTCCCAGGACAACTCAATCAGGTATTTATGAATATTTTGGCAAATGGAATTGATGCAATAGATGAGTGCAGTCAAGGACGCAGTTACAAAGAATTGCAGCAAAATCCTTTTCAGATTCGGATTCGGACAGAGTTGCAAGATCAACAGGTAATAATTGCGATCGGGGATAATGGTTGTGGCATTTCTCCTGAAGTGCAAGAACGGTTGTTTGACCCTTTTTTTACCACAAAGTCCGCAGGCAAAGGAACAGGTTTGGGGTTATCAATTAGTTATCAAATTGTTACCGAGAAACATGGTGGCTCGCTAGAGTGTGTTTCTATGGTAGGTCTGGGAAGTGAATTTATTATTAAAATTCCCGTTAATTAATAAAATTCTCATACTGAGATAAGAACACCTCCGCCTCTGTTTCTCGTTCCCAGGTTGACTGAGATAAAAGCACTTCTGAGGCGGAGCCTCTATTTCTCGTTACCAGCTTCAACCTGGTAACGAGGTCTCTGGAGGTTCTACCTCCTTGGCGTGATTCCTAAGAACGACGTTTACGATCTATGTAAGTATTGCTTCCGCAAATCTTCAATTTCACGAGTCCGATTTTTTTGGTCGTTCAGAAATTGGTTTTGATACCTGAGATATTCTCCATGCCATTCGCAAAAACGGCGATCGCCATCCCGAACCAGCATTTGGCGATAATGTTCGCTAGAAAGTAAGTTTACTGGAATTTTACTAATAGCTGCCATAGTGGAAAACCTCTTGTTTTATCTCGATTAAAGTAAATTATAAATGATATATAGCAACCGCCTTAGCGGTTAAGGCAAGATGAAAAGCCAGAACCCTTGTTTTTACAGTTTTTTCCTTCTGCCTTCTGCTATATCTGCGATCGCACCGGAAAGTCTATGATGACGATAGTGCTTACGCGCCGCTACGTTAACTGTTGTGCTAACGAGTCGGGAGGTTATTTAAGCTGGATTTGCCATTAGACTTGGTATTAATGCTCTTTGCTTTTTGCTGTTGATAATCTGAGATGGAAATAAGTTGCCATTGGGAATTTTCTCCTAACTCCAATACCCATTTATGGTATTCAAATAAGCTTTCTCGATGTCCTACACTAATAAAATTCGTGTTACTTTCTTGTAACTGTTGATATAAATTTCCTTCATTTTTCAAATCTAAAGCACTGGTGGCTTCATCTAATATGGTAAATTGGGGGGAAGTTATGAGTATTCGTGCAAAAGCAATGCGCTGTTGTTCTCCCAAAGATAAGATATTTTCCCAAGGAACTTCTTTATCAAAACCTTGGATTCGCGGCAGTAAATTTTGTAAATTAACTTGTTCTAAAACTGCTTCGAGTTCTCGATCGCTCATTTGACGATCGGTATTGGGATAAAGTAACTGTTCGCGCAAAGTTCCCAAAATGATATAAGGACGTTGCGGTAAAAATAACATATCTTCTAAAGGAGGTCGGACTAAACGACCACTTCCAGCATTCCACAAACCTGCGATCGCACGCAATAGAGAACTTTTCCCTCTGCCACTTGACCCCACAATTAATAAACCTTCTCCCGGAGGTACAGAAAGTGATAACTTTTCTACTATAACCTGTTCATAATCGGGTGTTTGTAAAGTTAAATTCTCGAAAGCTAAACGATTGTCTTCTAGCGTTTTAATCGTACTTACATTTTGGTTTTTTTGACTAACTGATTCTATAGCATTTGATAATTCTGCTAATCGTTCAGCATAACTGGAAAATCGTCCTGAACTACCAAATTCACTAATTAATTGTCCTAAAGCATTAGAGAAGAGAAAACTACATAAACTGGCTTGTTGAATTTCGCCAAAATCAATTTTATCGGTAATAAATAAAGGTGTAAGTATAAACATTGAAAATACAGTAATAGCAGATTGATATCCCCTATTAAAAGCATCTTGACTTTTCTCCCAATTCAATCTGCGTTCAATGGTAGATATAACATTATTGAATCTCCGTTGGATGATTTTTGCTTCTTCAGCCTCTCCCTGAAAGAATGCTATTGATTCAGCATGATTCCGAATATGAGTTAAACAATAATTGTAGTCGGCTCTAAATTTAAGTTCCTCTTGATTAATCTTGTTCATTTCTTGATTCAAGTAAACGGCAATAACGTTACCCGCTATCGTATAAATAACCAAAATAATTGTAATTGTTGGAGAAATTGCCCAGATAATTATTAAAAAAGTTACCATTTCCAGCATTTTCTCCAGGAAAGTAGCTGAGAAACTGAGGAAATATTTAGCGATCGGTTCAATTTCTTGTGCTATACGTTGATCTGGGTTATCTAGAGCCGATTTATAGTTGATTTGATAATAGGCTTGATTGCTTAAGTATTTTTCTAAAATGTGATTATTTAGCCATTTGTACCAATCAAGAGCAATTTTTTTTCTAATAAATCTAGAAAATGCTACTAGAATAGTTACTACCACAATACCCAAAGTGGAAACCCATAAAGTATCAATATACTTAGAAAGGTCTCTCTCTTCAATAACAATATTGATTACATAGCGATTCCAGTAGCTATTAAAGGCAGTGATGCCCACCAGACCAAGTATTAATAATATCATCAGAGTTAGCATTCCCCACGATCTGATAACATCAGAAAATACTCTCCCTTCTGCCTTTGTAGGATACCAATAAGGTTGAGCGATCGATCTGACATCCTCCCAAAACTTAAAAAAATCGGAAGAATTACTCTTTTGGGGTTCATTATTAAGAGCTTGAGTTTGCATATTCCAGAAGTATAGGTTTTCTCGTCCTCACTTAACTAAAAATCAATGAGGGCGACGAAACTTATTATATCTGTATTTTGAATTATTTCAATCTAATTAGGTTTGTAGTAGCGACTTTAGTCGTACATTCCTTTCATAAAAGGACTAAAGTCCTCACAACAAACCTAATTTTTATCTATTAATCAGAATTTCCGCAATTGCTTCAGAGATCGGAAAATTTGGTGAATAGATTTCCATCCAAAAAAACTCCCCAACAGGGTTAACTTCAAGGAATACGTGGCGACCTTCGGGTGTGACGAGAATATCAATTGCCCCATAGTTTAACCCAAAATAAGCCATGAGTTTGAGCAGCTTTTTCTCAACATCTTCTGGCAAATTGTAAGCTTCCCAATCTTTAACTAAAGCTCTACCTTCTTTCCGCCAATCATAAGTAGACCCTGCCAATTTTTGCGAGTTCACTGCTGCTGTAAATACCTGATGTCCCACAATTGTTGTCCGTAGCTCTAAAGCTTTTGGCACATTTTCTTGAAATGTCATGGGACAAAAGCGTAGTCCTGCTAAATGTCCTAAATCTTCATCTGTTACCGGACTGGTGAAAACCACATTTTCGTGACCCTTCTCATCATAAATAGCAAAGGTAGAAAGCATTTTTGTAATAATACCCTGCTCCCGACACTCTTGGGCAAATTGTTTCACCGCCTCTGGATTATTTGAAGTTAAGGTGCGTGGTGTTAGCAGTCCGATTTCCCTGGCAACTTTTAACTGGAGTTGCTTATTTTTAGCTACATCTACATTGGACATTTTATCGAAATGAAATGCTTCTAGACTAGCGATCGCTCCCCTAACTGTAGCCCGACATTCTTCAATTGAAGCATCTCTAAATTGCTTATCCATTGAATCAGGAATTTTCTGCCCATAACGCATCCGGCGATACCAAACAGAGGAAACTTCACTTAAATCTAATGTTTGTTCGCCATCAGTAATAATTACCTGTTCCCCATCACTATATTTAATATCAAGTTGTACTTCGGTAGGAAATCTGTCTGTATCAAAACGAAAAGCTTTTTCTCCTTTGGATTCGATCGCTTTCATTACCAAAGGAATACTTTCGTTGTCGTTGCTGTAAGTAATAATTAAAACTGTCATTTGATTGAAGATATTAGTTGTTTAGCTAGATTTGTAGAACAGGTTAAATAAATTTTAGGAAATTAGAGCGTCTGCGATCGCACCAGAAATTGGCAAATCCAAATCTTTCTCCAACATTCCCCACTCTCCGATCGGATTAATTTCCAAAAACACATATTCTCCCGCTGGTGTCACAATAAAATCAAACGCTCCAAACAGCAACCCAAATTTACCCATAAAAGCTTTCAGACAACCAACAATTTCTTCAGGAAGTTGATGATGTTGCCATTTCCCAACATCAACACCAGGAGAACGCCAATCAACTTTCGCTCCTGCATAAATAGACGCATCTAGCGCCCCCACAAATACATTACCATTCACATACACCACCCGCAATTCCAACTGCTTAGGAATCTCTTCTTGAAAAACCATTGGGCAATAGCGCAGTGACTCAGCATCATGTAAATCTTCTTCTTTAACAACACTCGTGTAAAGAAAAAAAGAAGTTTGTTCCATACTCCGGGAAAGAGTAGTTAATAACTTACTCACCATTTTTCCCTTAACTTGTTGGAAAAATTCCCTTGCTGCTTCCGCTTTATTAGTAATAAGAGTCTGGGGAATCACAAAACCTACTTCAGAAGCAACTCGCAGTTGGCGCAGTTTATTATCTGCCACATTAATCTTTTCTAAATTATCTACCCAACGAGCTGCTCTTAAACTATCCCAAAAACCATCCAATGTTGCCCGTGATTCTTTAATGCAAGCTTCTCGGAACTGAGGTGCTAATTCTTCACCAAATTTTGGCTCCCATATCCGGCGCATCCACACAGCTTTCACCTGCTCTGTACTGATAGAATCTGCGCCATATTCCAGCCTGTGATAACTTTTATACCTGTCAAATTGTGCTGTTAATTGTACTTCTAGGGGAAACTTATCTGTGTCGAAGCGAAATGGTTGCACCCCTTTTTTTGACAAGGCTTCTGCTACTCTATCTATTGTGAAGAAATCACCACTGTGGGTAATCAGTAAAATAACATCACGGGACAAGGACATAATATATTTTTAAAGCCTTCAGCCAAGCTGATAGCAAAATTTACTTTATTAGGAAGGCATGACTTTACCATTTAAATTTGACTTTAAGATGATAAAAATCATGCTTCCAAGTGTAGTTGACACTTATGCGATCGCTCCTACTCCTTTCTTTTCAAATCGAGAAGCTGAAGTTAAAAATCTTCCCAATCAGAAGGATACTTGAAAGTAAATATAGGAGGAATAGAAGGAAAAGGAGGAGTAGGACTCGGTTCTGCTGGCTGTTCCTTTTCATCAGCTTGATGAATTGACATAGAATCATCCAAAAAGCGGGCGAAAAAAGGTACAGCTTTGCTATCTGTTACTATTTCTGTAGACATGATTTTTTCCTTGCAAAGTACTTTGCCAAATTCAATTATCGATCGGCTAAGTAGATTAGTCAAGCAAGCTCTAAAAATGGTCTTTTTTAGCTTCAAAGCAACTACCACAAGTAAGGAAATTGACAATAAAATTCTTAAAAGAAGCCCTCATCTTTTGTAGTTTTACTAAGAAAGTAGATGAGAAATTTCTAGTTTTTTGGTAATATAAATAATTCGCCCCTTTCGGGGCGGAATCTTTATTAGCCAAAGAAAGTTAATTCCCTGTTCTTGATTGCCAAATGTGTCTGCTGGATGCAAGCGTTCAACCGTTCTGCTAAAACCTGAACATGAGGTAAACGCAGGATTGTAACATGGTCGCCTGGAACAAAGTGGACATCCACTGGTTGGCTAGAAAAGGCACTCCAACCCAAAGCCTTATCTCTAGCATTTTTTGTATATTCAAGAATTTCCGGGTCAGAAATCTCAGACTCATCCACCGCAAAAACTTCCTTAGAGCGAAACACAGTAACAGGGACAGCATGGAACTGTTTTGGGACATAAGGAGTCATACTCTCAGCCCGATAAACTTGCAACACTTGGGACAAATAAGTTGGGTCAGCATCAGGAGCTAAAAGATCGGCCATTTTCAAAGAATCCAAAACATATTGAACTTGTGCCTCTGGAGCCAAAGATCGAAGTTGTTCAGCATCCAAATTTAACTCTTTACCATAGACAGCTTTCATGGAGTAATCAAAACTTAGCATCCATGAAACATCATCCAACTTTTCTAGGTGTTCTAAGTAGGATGTTGGTATTCGTTGTGGTGCTGTAGCATCAAAAATAGCCAGCAAAGCTACCTCTTCTCCCTGAGCGAGCAACTGGAGTGCCATTTCATAAGCTATTTGACCACCAAAAGAATGTCCAGCCAAAAAATATGGGCCTTGGGGTTGCACCGCCTGCATTGCCTGAATGTAGTGAGTAGCTTTCTCCTCAACAGAAGTCATGGATACCAATTTCTGCTTGTCATAAGTTGCTTGGAAGCTGTAGAAAGGTTGGTCTGGAGGAAGACAACGAGCCAAATTATACAAGTAGAACGGATAGCCACCTGCGCCAGGAACACAGAACAAAGGTGGATGCTCACCCCAAGGCTGAATTGCTACTATTGGAGAATCACCCCAAGTATCGGCATCTTTTTGCACCTCAATTGCTAACTGTTCGATCGTGGGATGTTGAAACAGAGTAGTTAAAGGGATATCCTTACCAAAGTGTTCCTTAAGTTGGCTCATTAAGTAGGGAGCTAACAGAGAATGACCACCAAGGTCAAAAAAGTTATCTTTTACCCCCACAACGTCAAGTTTGAGAATTGTTGACCAGATGTATGAGAGTTTCAGTTCTACGGGGTTCCGGGGTAAAACAATTGTATCCGAATTACTGTAACCAGAAGGTTCGGGTAAGGCGCGACGATCGATCTTTCCGTTAGGTGTTAATGGTAGAGCTTCCAGAGTCACAAAAGCACTGGGTATCATGTAATTGGGTAGCCTCTGTTGGATAAATTCACGCACTTGCGGCACCAAATTCTCCACCAACTTGCCTTGTAAGGGATTGTTTGTATACTCAGTCCAGGATTTTTTGGGAAGAGTCTCATTATTCCAAAAAGCGTAAGCCCCCGGTGTTTCAGGTCTTTGCATGGAACTGTTCGAGCACAATACCACATCGAATGAACCATCGTGACTACCCTTCCACCAACTCAGATGAACTGTGTAGCCAAAGCGCTCTCCCAACTCCCAAAACTGTTCAGGGTTAATGCCAGTTGTAGGCTGTTGTGCTAGCAGTTGGCGCAGTTCGTTTACTGTCTCAACAGCTGGCGGATTTTTCCAGAAAGCGCAAATTTGTAGTGCTTGCGACACTCGTTGATTAGGTACATTTCTAATTCCCAAAATCTGGGGCTGTTGTCGGGCGAGTTGTTGTTCAATTTGGGAGAAGGAAAGCTGGTCTAGATGCCAGTCTAACCAAGGAACAGCAGGATTATTAGGGGTTAGGGGTTGGGGGT
>NZ_JADEWG010000328.1 GCF_015207735.1 [Phormidium] sp. LEGE 05292 | reverse complement strand
AGGGGACAAGGGGACAAGGGGACAAGGGGAATTAAATTTTACCTTTTCTCTGTGCCCCTCTGCCCCTCTGCCCCTCTGCTCCTCTGCTTTCTGCTATACTAAGTCGAGGAAAATACTGAGAAAAGGATGGCTTACAGTTTTCCAATTTCCGCAATAATTCTGATGTACTTACGTTTGGGCTAAAGCATAATAATAGTCATGTAAGGTTAATATCTTGAAAAGCTTATACAGAAACGAAACCCTCCTAGAATCTTGTCTAGGGGGGTTTATATTTTTGTGATTAGTTTGGCGCGTTTTGTGCGGGCGAAAGTTTTCGATACAGCATTAAGGCATTTACGAATCTGCCATCTTTTAAATGTGCGGCAGCGGGGATGCGTCCAATAGTTTCAAAACCTAAAGATTGCCATAATTTTACAGAAGGAATGTTAGTTTCAAATACTAAATTAAACATGACTGCTATATAACCTCGCCATCTGGCAATTTCTAGCATTTTTTCGCCCATAAATTTGCCGATGCCTTTGCCTCTTTGTTCAGGTTGAACGATGAAACCTGCATTGCAAATATGGCTACAGCGTCCGGGGAAATTTGGTTTAAGATAAAAAGCCCCAGAAATTTGGTTTGTTTTGCGTTCTCTGACTACAAACGCATCTTTAACTAACCAATAAGCGGCAAATTCTACTTCTGATACTGGCTGGAGTTGGGGATAAGTTTCCCCTTCAAGTATTACTTGATTTAATAATGCTCTAACTGTTTCTGTTTCTTCGGGAAGCATCCAATCTAATTCTACTAGTTCACCTGTTGTTAGTTCTTGGCGGATTGGTAGTTTTATTTGAGGCGAATTATCCATAATTCAAAAAAATACAAATTACATAATAAATCTTTAGGGGTCAATTGTTCAATGTTTCAATCTAAAATTGACTGACCCCAAAGATAGGGATTTACAAATTAAATTTTCGGTTGTGCTACGAGTGAAAAAATCAAATTAATTATCGACTTCAGCCATTTCAATTGTTCGGTCTTCCCAATCTTTTACTAAGAAGTTTAATGGTTTTTCTGTACGCAATTTAAATCGCAAGCCTCGGACTTGGATTCGCATTAAGACTTGTTCTAAACATTCGCGATCGAAACAGACATGACGTTGGCGATTTTTTGCGCCTAAACTAGCACCAGAAATAACGTGCAATTGAGTATTTTTTTTCAGTTGATACCACAGTCCATCGGATTCATTAAATCCTTTGCTAGCAGTCAGACTGGGACTTGCTGACATATAAAGCGGGTCCATCCCAGCAGCACCAATTGTTTGCTCGTAGTTGTAATAGTAGTGTAAAGGTACGTCGGCTGCGGGTAAATCTAGTATCCCTTCATAAAATTGGCGGGCAATCTCAAGATCTGACACCATAATTGTATGTACTTTGGGGGCGCTGGTGAGGAACATCCACATCGCGCCTGCATAAGCTACCAGCAGCATTACCATGATTCCTTGGGTAGAAAACAAGGCATCGAAAGGTAAGGAAAGTAAAAGAGTGCTATCAGTAATCGAAGAAACTAGAGAGGTAATTAAGTTGACTGCTAGAACCATGAATTTACAAAGGGTGAATTATATGTAATTCTAGTCTACCAAGCCTCAAGGAGTGCGATCGGGTTCCTAAGAGGTGGGGAGATGGGGAGGTAGGGAGATAG
>NZ_JADEWG010000073.1 GCF_015207735.1 [Phormidium] sp. LEGE 05292 | reverse complement strand
CTCCCCATCTCCTACTCCCCTGCTCCCCTGCACTTCACGGGGCTATTTCCCCAGAAAAATCCTGACGTTTGGTGAAGCGGAAAGGGCCTAGTAAAGCTCCCCAAATCGCTTTTCCTGTTAGGCGATCGATGCCTTTGTCATAACTTAAAAATGCTTCAGGGGTAGCCTCAAATCCTAAAGAAACTTGGTATGTTTCACTGCGATAAGTGAAGCAACAACGGGCATCTGGGGGCAAAAATGCTTGAAAGTGATAGCCTTGGGTAGTTAAAGAATTTTGACTAACTCTCAGGGTACAACCAGGCAAAAATTCTATTTGCTCTGGTGTTAAGGTTTTCAGTTTTTCTCGCTCGCGTCCAGCACCTTGTACTAATGCAGGGTCTTTAAACATATAATATTGCACCTCAAGCGGGGTGTTCAGGTCAGTTCGTTCCCGCAGGCGAATAATTCGCGGTCGATAAGCTTGCTCTAAATTAACAATATTGGCTTGTTCAGCAAATAAGGTGATGCTATCTTCAGTAAACAAAGGTACAGGTCGCTGCCAAAGTCGTAGGTGAACGTACCAAGCTGGATCTGCGATCGCTTGTGCCTGATTGTCAAACTCACCCGCCATGTAACTAGCCAAAGCAATTAATTCCGCAGAAAATTTCATCTTTAGACCGGGAAATGGTCACAATTCCAAATTTTAACCCATTAGGGAGCAGAGGGGCTCCAGGGGCAGGGGATAAGGAGACAAGGGGACAAGGTGATAGATCAACACTTTCTCCTGAACTCAAAACTCAAAACTTTCCCCTCACCTTCTGCTTGGCAAAGTTACCTTAAAAGAGCTTAACTTAATAGTCAAATTCTTCCTCATTCCTATTCAAACTTGTCTATCTTGGGCTTGGGAAAGTTTTCCCGCTAACTCGATCGGGACAGAAGACTAATTTTCTGCTAATCTAAACAAAGATGCCGACAACCAAGGCTGAAAAAAAAATCTGGTTTGTAAACCACAGTCGATTCAAAACTAGCCAGCCTGTAAAAAGGTCGAACGGGAATCCACGATTCGTTAAATAGGCTGAAAATAGTGGATGAACAATGGCTAAAAGCTTCAGTGTTTTTATCTCTGAGAGGACTAGGGTGGGCTACACCCGAATTTATGCCTGTGGACAAGAAGATGCCGACATCCTTGGATGAAGCAGGAAACAGACTCTCTAGAATCAGTTGGTTCTAGTTAAATGGTCAGGCTTGAATAAGTTTAGCCAAGTTTTGTGTAACAGCAACTGCTTCTAGTTAAATAGTGAGACTTGAATAAGTTTAGCTAAGTTTTGTGTAGCAGACAATAAATTTAATTCCTTCTTAATTGTTTTCCGTGAACAACGTCCGCACTGTTTCAGATACTAAGCGAACTTTCTACTCCCTCCACACTCGTCCTATAAACACGATTTATCGGCGAGTGGTAGAAGAGTTAATGGTGGAAATGCACTTGCTTTCGGTCAATGTTGACTTTAGCTATGACCCTATCTATGCTTTGGGAGTGGTGACTACCTTTGACCGCTTTATGCAAGGTTATCGCCCAGAAGCGGACAAAGAACCGATATTTGCTGCACTTTGTCAAGCGGTGGGAAGTGATGCCCAAACTTATAAGCAGGATGCTGAACGGTTAAAGGCGTTTGTGGCGCAGCGTTCGGCAAAAGAGGTGATTGATAGCTTAAGTCAAGAGTCTTCGTTTGCTAATACAGGGGATTTACAAGGAACGCTGCAAGCGATCGCTAACAACCCAAAATTCAAGTACAGTCGCTTGTTTGCTGTTGGTTTATTTAACTTAATTGAACAAGCAGATCCCGAATTAGCAAAAGATCCCAAACGTCTGATTGAAGCACTCAAACAAATTGCTACTGGGTTACATTTACCAGACGATAAAATCCAAAAAGATCTGGAACTTTACCGTAGTAATTTAGAGAAAATGGCTCAGGCATTAGTAATTATGGAAGATGCCGTCAAAGCTGAACGCAAAAAACGCGAACAACGTAGTAGCGATAAAGGTGTAGTAGTCGCACCTCCTAATGGGCAAAAAGGCTCTGGTGATAGTAATTAATATAATCCCCCGAATTAAATTCGGGGGATTATAGAATTCAAACAGCGACAGCAGGTATAACCTAACTTACATTAATGCCCAATCAGATCCATGTTTTTGTTCAGGTAGATCGCACCACTGCATCAGAAGAAATTGCCAAAACCATGAAATCAATTTCCACAGTGTATATATTCAATACTATTTAAAAACCTGAAAAAACGTCGCTTTTGGGGTTCTAGAATGTGGAGCGATCGCACGTTCTATCATTCTGTTAGTTGAGTTTTGGAAGAAGCTGTTAGCGGTGAGAGTTTCAATGACTCCAAAATCCTTAACACTTAAAGCAAAGCTTGAATATCTTTCGCCAAATCTTCCGGTTTTGTAGTTGGAGGATAGCGTTTAACAACCTTTCCAGTACGATCGACAAGAAATTTAGTGAAGTTCCACTTAATTCCCTCTGTACCGAATAAACCGGGGGCGGCTTTAGTTAAATACTGATATAGCGGATGGGCATTTTTCCCATTCACCTCTATTTTTTGAAAAAGTGGAAAGGAAACTCCAAAACTAGTTTCACAGAAGGACTGAATTTGGTCTGAGTTTCCTGGTTCTTGTTGTCCAAATTGGTTACAGGGAAATCCTAAAACAACTAATCCTTGGTTGGCATATCGATCGTATAACTCTTGTAGTCCTTTATATTGAGGTGTGAAGCCACACTGACTAGCAGTATTAACAATCAGTAAAACTTTATCCTTATAAATATTTAACGAAATTAAATTTCCGTCAATAGTTGTTGCAGAAACGTCATAAATTGATGCTGGTGCTTGTGCTGTCATTGGTTCAAATACTAAAACATTACTTAAAGATCGTACTATGCCTTTTTAATCATTATGCGATCGGCTAACAATCTTATGAACCATACTTTAAACAACTGCTTTTCCAGTCCCTAATAACCAATCCCCAATCCATACAACAACTGGGTCTAAACCGCTGAGATTGATAACAACTAATCAAATATTAGTTAGTCATCTCCCAAAGGTCAGACCCAGCTAATGGATTTTTGATTTTTGATTTAACCCACAGAAGTGGAATCAAATCTTGATTAACGTCTTGGTACTTTGTTCAAGTAATCGATGCTAGAAGCAGGGATATTTTGAGCATAGTAGCGTTTGGTATTGACCTCTGCTGCCATGTCGCTGAACTTCCGAGGATCGCCTTCTGGTAAACGGCGTTGTAGGGACTTGGCACTGTAGTATCTGTCCAAGGTGAAGCGCCAGTCGGTAGTAACTGTACCTGCTTTTTCTTGGAAGTCTTCGCCGTAGCGAGGTGTCACCAAGTTGAAAGGACGACCTTCCTTGCGCTTGCGTTGGTAAGGTACGGTGAAATCACCAAAAGTGTTGGTGTATTCTTCGCTGTCCAGTAAAGCATCAACAAAGCCACTAAAACCTTTGGTAGCAATTACAATTGACCAAGCGATTTCTTCTTCTTTGTTGTAAGGCGAACGACCTAAAAAGCGTTTGAGACAGATTTCTACTAGGCGATAGTTGTTGTTAACTGAAACAACTAAGCGGTAGAATGCCTCAGATTTTGCCAATTCCCGAATCAAGTCACGCACTGTAATTGAACGGTTGGCGAAACGAGTTTCTACGGTGATTTGGCGGTTGAATTTGAGGATTTCGTGTTCGCTGAAAACTTGACGATAAGCAGCCCAAATTAAATCTCTGATTTCAGCAGGAGAAGCGGCATCTTCTACACGATAGATATAGGGTGTATCTTCGTTTAAATCCGCTGTACCAAAGCTTTTAACCCGCTGGTTTTGGGATGATGGTTTGTATGTCAGCAACGGCAGCGCCATGCAATATCTCCTAATTTGGTAAGATTGGCTGTGAATTTGTGATTGCCTCGATTACCTATTTACGGGTGGGGAAAGTTGCCACTGGGTTAATCGATACGCGAGTGCCTTCAGGCTTATTATCCCTTGTTGTGTCAGGAATTTTGATATTAGCAGTGAGAACAGTGGGCGATGGGGGGACTTGGGTGATTTTGATCGATCGCGCCATCTCCAAAAAGTTCCCAACAGCGCCCCATTTGTAACGTGAGTCCTCTTGTTTGTCACGCCAGTAATCAGCGTAGCGAGGTGTTACTAGGTTGAAGGGACGGTCTTTATACCGACGACGTTGATAGGGTACTGTATTATCACCAAAACTATTTTGATATTCTTCACTATCAACAAGTGCGTCAATAAATGCGCCTATGCCTTTGGTAGCAATTGTAATTGACCAGGCAATTTCTTCATCCTTGTTGTATGGAGCACGTCCCAGAATGCGTTTGAGACAGATTTCTACAACGCGATAGTTGGAGTTTGTCTCTACAACTAACCTATAAAATGCCTCAGTTTTTGCCAAACCACGCACAAAATCCCGCACAGTAATCGCTCGATTTTTGACTTGGGATTCTAAAGCGGGTTGACGGAAACGTTTGAGGATTTCATGTTCACTGAAGACTTGCCGATAAGCTGCCCAAATTAAATCTTGGATGTCAGTTTCATCAACACAATCTTCCAGACGATAGATATAAGGTGTATCTTCGTTGGGTACTTCATAACCCGCTACTCGCTGATTTTGCGATGAGGGTTTGTAAGCTAGTAAAGGTATTGACATGAGTCCTTTTTTGTGTTTTGAGTTGTGTGCTGGGGGGAAAATTTTAGATTTGGATTTAATCTAAAATTTAAACCCTAAAATCTAAAATTACTAGACTTTAGGATCAGCAGGGATATAGCTGTAAGGAAGGGAAACTTCCGTGCGACTCACTGATGGTTTAACGGTGCTACCTTTGCGAGTCAATTCAGGAAGTTGAACACTTCTAGCTGTGTTAATTGCGCGGTCGCGATCGCGCTGAAAGTCGATTTGTGGTGTCACAATACCCTTTGCCATTTCCAGAAATGTACTAGGAATAGCAGAACGTACTGAGCGTTTTTCTGGTGTTCCTTGACCGGAGACTTTTACCTCGTAGTAGGTACGACCTTCTATCGCTATTTGCCGATTGCGCCAGTAATCGCTATAACGAGGATTAACTAAGTTAAAAGGTCTTTCGTTGAAGCGACGGCGTTGATAGGGTACGATGTCATCACCGAAGTTTTGCAGATATTCTTCGCTATCAACTATGGCATCAATAAAGCCATGTAATCCCTTGGTAGCAATGATAATTGACCAGGCAATTTGCTCGCCTTTGTTGTAACTTGCGCGTCCTAAGAAGCGTTTGAAACTAATATCAACTAATCGATAATTCGAGTTAGTATCTGCTACTAATTCCCGGTATACTTCTGATTTTCCTAATCCCCGAATAAACTCTCTGACAGAAATCGCCCGATTTCGGAGTAGGGATTCTAAGGATAGTTGACGATGACTTTCTAAAATCAGTTGTTCGCTGAAGATTTGGCGATAGCCAGCCCAGATAATTGCGTCGATCTCGGCATCAGAGATCGCATCACTTAAGCGATAAATGGGGGCATCATCTTCATCAGGAACTTCGTAGCCTTCTACGCGCTGATTTTGTGTGGTAGGTTTAATTTCCAGGGTAGGGATTGGCATTTTAACTAGTTCTCAATTTGCTAGTTGATTAATCATTAAGTCATGCAATTTTGGATTTGCGATTTTTCCAATCTGAAATCTAAAATTGATTGATTGCTAATTGCACCCTAGCGCGAACAGCTGAATCGGTTTCTTTGGTGCCGATTTGTTGAAAAAGATCGAGTATTTTTGCTTGAAAATGCGACTGAGTAGCCAGTGCTTGTAAACCAACGATGGCTGCGTAGCGAATCGACCAATCCGAGTCTTGGGAGACTTTTACAAGAGTGAGAAAAGCCTGTTCTTGGGCGGGTCGAATTTGGCTTTTTTCGAGTCGTTCCCAATGCAAATTCCCCAATCCTTTGCTAGCAGCACGACGGACGCTGGGGGCGAAGTCGTTTTCGGCAGCTGTGAGTAAAACATCTAGGGCGCGGGGTTCTGCGATCGTAGCCAAGGCGCGGATAGCATAAGCTCTAGCACCGTAGTTGTAGCCGTCTAGCAATTCCAACAGTAGGGGTACTGCGGCTTCTCCCATTTGAATCAGTCCTTCCATTGCCGTGACTGCTACTGCTGGGTTGTTATAACCCAAAGCTGCAATCAGTGTAGGAATTCCTGCTTCGTGACGAGCAGCTGCTAGGGAGCGGACTGCTGCGATTAGGCGATCGGGAGAATCTGCCTTTTCTACAGCTTGAATAAGTTGCTGATGATTAGTCATTGCATTGGTCATTGGTCATTGGTCATAAGTAATTCCATAAGTTTAGATAAAACTTCACTTTCTCAAATGACAGATGACAAATGACAGATAACAAACAACTGACTATAACAGCGAATCCATCAAAGTCATAACTCTGATGGCTGCGTCGCTAAGCGAATTGGGTGAATTTGGGTTAATTTGGTGGGTGAGTAAACCTTTCAGGGCTATGAGTTTTAGGCTGTTTTCTGTAGCTGATTGGGCGATTGCATCTGCTGCGGGTAGATAACCAATTGCACCTAAATCAAATAATGCAGCTCGACGCAGCTGAACATTTTTTCCCGATAAAGCTTGCATCAAACTTTCCCCGTAGATTGGTTCTTGGGTCAATTGATACATGGCTCGGTTAGCTGAGTACCGCACCCCCTCTAAGTCATGTTCTAAGAAGGGTTGAATCAATGGAATCGCTTCTTTTGCTCCCAGTTTTCCCAATGCTTCTATTACTGCTTCGTAGGGTTGGGTTAAGTGGGGTCGTCCTGGTACTAGTACCGCAGTCGCTAAACCACCGGATAGCAGCTGCATTAACGCTGGAATACTGGCTGAATCACCGAGCATACCCAACGATTGTGCAGCTGCTTCTCTAACGTAGAAATCTGAGCATTCCAAACAGCTAATTAAGCCCGGTACTGCTCGTCGATCTCCTAGTTTTCCCAAGGCCCTAGCTGCGTTACGCCGCAGGGGATAGCCTCCTAACTCTGTGCGATCGGCTTCATCTTCTAAAGCAACGATCAGAGCTTCAACTGCTGCTGGTTCTCTCACCTGAAACCTTCCCAACCACCATGCCGCATAGTAGCGCAGACTTGTATCTGAGTGGCTTAGGTTGGCGATCGCTTGCTCTACAGTGAGCGCGGGGTAATTGTCGGCTTCGCCATTAGCTTCAGGAGGAAATTCCTGCATGGATTTAATTAATCAAGTTTCCCCAATTATTCTTCAGCTGGTGCAGCTTGAGCTGTTGCAGCTTCTTCAGCACTCAACGGTGTGATGCTGACGATTTTGCCACCCAAACGAGTAATCCGCTGCATTTCTTCGTTCATCCGGCTATATGGCACGGTGACAAAGGTGCTGCCACTACGACGAATTGCGTAGCTATTTTTGTCACTTTGTTCGTTTTGGCGTAAGCCTACAACTTCATAGCGAAACACGCGGCTACCAGAGGGGGTATTCGCAGCGCTACCGATAGCGGTTTGACCGAGCATTTGTTTATACCTCCAATTCCTTTGGTTTTGAGTTTTAGATTAGTAACTGAAAACTCATCACTCTTTTTAAGCTGGGTTGACGCTAATGATTTTTCCGCCAGCGCGAAGAATTTGTTGCATCTTGTTGGACAGGTTTTCGTAGGGTACCAAGAAGGCAGTGCTGCTACGACGCACACCTGGGTATCCTGGTTGACGAATTCCAGCTACTTCGATGCGATAAACGCGACCGCTTTCGCCATAAGAACCACCTAAACAGTTGCGAGGTGCTACATCTTTGGAAGCGCTGTAGTATGACCAACTGCCATCGCTACTCGAAGGTTGGACAATCGTGTTAGCGGCGTTCTTTGCCAAGTCACTGGCGAGACGAGATTTGCTCCCTTCGGCTTGAGAGCGATCGCTGGTTGCATAACCCCGGTACAACTTAAATATCCGGTTAAAACCGACTTGTTTTTGTCCAGGTTGGGTTTCAAAACCCCGATAATAGGGAACTACGTTGTCGCCGAAGTTAGAGATATACTCTTGTGAATCGATGTAGGAATCGATTTCAGCTTCGTATCCTTTGTTGTTCCACAAATCGAGGTGAAAAACTACCTCTGATTCATCATAAGGGGCACGACCCAACAGATGTTTATAGTTGAGTTCAATGACCCTTGTTTGAAAGTTGTTGTAGAAAAACTTGGATTTATATAGCTCTGATTTGGCAAGGATGCGAACAAATTCTCTAACTGTAATATTCCCATCCACCAAGAGCGATTCTGCACTGATTAGACGTTCCGAAGCCATCAAATAGTCGTTACCGAGAACTTGACGATAGATGGCGCGGATCACGTTCTGAACATCTTCTTTGGTCGCTGTGGGACGTAATTCGACTTTAGCTGCATCGCTAAAAGCCGAGGTTCCCAGGCGGGATGCTGCTGCTGTTATCGCCACTTTACTAATTCTCCCAACACAACAAACTGGTTTTTTTCAAATCTGATAATTTTTAGATTTCCGCTGGAAATCTCAAAATCTCCATTTGAAACTAGCCATCAACACTTGTTCAGATACAACAATGCCCGGACAAGTAAGCAACTACCAGTTTCACGACCAGCAACTGCATACCCTTCCGGGCCATTACGATCTATTAGCTTAAAGCTTGGATCGCGTAGTCGATGTAGGTATTAGCTTCGTTAGCAGCTTGACCGCTCAAACCATGATTGGCTTTGATGTACTTGAGAGCTTCTACATACCAGCTAGGAGAAAGCTCGTATGCAGCGTTTACTTCTGCTAAACCAGCAATCAGGAACTCATCCAAAGGACCTGTGCCACCAGCAACCAAAGAGTAGGTGATAATCCGCAAGTAGTAACCAACGTCACGAGCACACTTGCTCTTACCTTCGGGGGTAGAAGCATAGTTACTGCCTTGCATTTGGGTGGTGTAGGGGAACTTGTTGTACACCGCTTGAACTGCACCGTTGATCAGGCTTTGCGCGTTGTTGGTCAGAGCGCGAGCAGCTTCCATGCTGTCAACTGCACGCTCAAAACGACCACGAGCGTTTTGAAGTTCGGTGTTGCCCAGGAAACGGCCTTGGGTATCAGCAGCGCTGATAGCTTCGGTAAGAGGGGTCTTCATGTTTTTGGTATCTCCAACAATGAATAAATTGCAGTTTTTTTTCTAAAGTTAGGCGTGAAAACTTGCCTGTGTTTTTACACTGGTTGCTAATTAAGCAACAGCAGCAGCAGCGCGATCGAAGTAGCTAGCTACTTCAGAGATTAATGCGCTGCAATCACCTTTGGTGATACCATTGGGGTCGTTAGCAATAGCGATCGCAGCATCTTTCATTTTTGCTACGCCTACTGCTACGGAAGAGCCAGGTGTGCCGAGAGCTTGGTAGGTTTCACGAAGACCGTTCAAGCAGCGGTCATCTAATACGCTGGAGTCACCTGCGAGAATTGCATAAGTAACATAGCGTAAGACGATTTCCATGTCGCGCAAGCAAGCAGCCATGCGACGGTTGGTGTAGGCGTTTCCGCCAGGAGCGATCAGCTGAGGTTGCTCTGCGAATAAAGCACGACCTGCGCTAGCAACGATGTCAGAAGCGTTGCTGGTGATGCGGTTTACAACATCCAGGCGCTTGTTGCCGTCACGAACCATGCTGGTTAAAGCATCTAATTGTCCGGCGCTCAGGAATTCGCCTTTAGCATCAGCCTGAGAAACTACCTTGGCGAATGCGTCTAAAGTCATGAACTCAATCTCCTACTTGTATTGTTGTTGAGTGCGGTTTGCAGGTAAATCCCGGAATCTCTGGTTAAGCTAACTCTATTAATGTTGAATTAGCCTAGCAGGGCCGAGAGCGTAGGCCACAAAACACTTATTTTGACCTACTTAACTTATGACTCGTTGCTGATGATTTATCTTCATCTTTGTACAAGCATAAGGCATAAATCTGAGAAAAGTTCACGTTTTTATGAGAAACGAGCAAACTTACTTAACAAGTGTTTTGTGTAACTTTTGCCTTGTCTTCTAGTCCCTACAGGTTATTTTTATACACTGCCTCTTGTGATTTATTTATTACAAATTATTAAATACCTTAGCTAAGTATAGAGAAAGGCTGCAATTCCTTTATTTATCAGGTTTATCCCACCTTTTTTTTCCCATTTTTTTTACATTACTTAACAAAGTATAGTGTTCTTCATTGCTGTGGTTGATTTTTATGTTTTCTTAAACATTGTCTATAACATTTGCCCAGCAAGGATTAGGAAGTTAAAATTTCTAAAAATACTCTCCATAATATATATATTTATGTGAAGAAAACTTTACATAGCTATGTAAACTAAAGGCAAAATTTTTGCCAAATGGCTGAGGTATGGGGGAATTTAGCGGCTGGAAAAGTGAGAAAAAAGCAAAACAAGCACTTAAGTCATCTACCTTTAGATAGATAAAATTGACTAATTTAAAATTCAAATAGCCTTGACGGTAGACCACAACGCCGCCGCAAAACTTCCCAGAGAGTCACAAAAGAATGGGGAGGTGGGGCGGTCACTTGGACTAACTCTCCAGTAACTGGATGTTGGAGGGAGAGTCGCCAAGCGTGTAAAGCTTGTCCGGGTAGGTTAACACCCACGTCCCGCCCGGAACTGTAAACAGGATCACCAACTATGGGATGACCGATGTGGGCGCAGTGAACGCGAATTTGGTGGGTGCGACCTGTTTCTAGCTGAAAGTGCATCAAAGTGTAATTTCCCAGGCGTTCCTTGACCATCCAGTGAGTTACTGAGGGACGACCACCTTTTGCTTCTGAGACGACTGCCATTTTTTTGCGATCGACTGGATGGCGACCGATCGGTTGGTCAACAGTACCGCTTTCAGTTTTGGTAGCGCCATAAACTATGCCTAAATATTCTCGGCGGGCGGTTTTTGCTTTGAGTTGGGCTTGGAGGTGTTGGTATGCTTGGTCAGTTTTGGCGATCGCGATCGCGCCAGTAGTATCCTTGTCCAAGCGATGAACTATTCCCGGACGTTGAACTCCGCCTATTTCCGCTAAGGGACAATGGGCCAACAAAGCGTTAACGAGAGTTCCATCGAAGTGTCCGGCGGCAGGATGGACGACTAAACCAGCAGGTTTGTTAATTATGAGTAAATGGTCATCTTCGTAAAGAATATCCAGAGGAATTGTTTCTGGTTTTAATTGTGAAGTTGTGACTTCAGGAATAGTAATTTGGATGCGATCGCCTGTTTTTACGGTGTGATTTTTGCTAGTACAAACTTCGCCATTAATTTGGACATTTGCTTGTTGAATTAGTTTTTGAATGCGTGATCGAGAAAGGTCTGGTACTTGACTAGCTAACCAAGCATCTAAGCGATCGGTTTGAGTTTTATTGAGAAAATCACTTGTTTCTTGAACTTCTAGTTCGATTTGCGAGTGAGAAATAGTTTTTACCTGAATCCGTCTTTTTTATTTTAGGAAAGAGGACTGGGTATTGGGTACTGGGAAAGTTTTGAGTTGTAGGGGCGGGTGAGAGCAGATAATTTTGTAATCACAACAGAAGGTTTAACAACAAAACCCGCCCTTACTGAGTTTTAAGTTGTCAGGGCGGGTTTTGTCCAAAGATTGTCTGTGAGTGACAACAGGTTATCTGCTCTCACCCGCCCCTACAAAGTTGTCCCCTTGTGTCCTTGTCCCTTCTGCTCCCCTGCTCCTCCAGAACGGCGATAAAAACGCCAGCATTTATAAACTAAGTAACCGGAAATTAGACCGATCGCTAAATATAATAAAATTAAGAAACCAATGTTGGTGAAGCAAGTATTATTAGCTGGTGGTAAATTGGGAACTTGATTTAAGTTTGAAGTAGTAATTTCTTTAATTATAAATGGCGCGGAAGCAGCGGCTATAAAGGTGGAAGTACCAATACTAGTACCGATAAAGATTACTGTGTCTTGAAACTTGGTATTTTGAATTTCTATTTGGCGGTCTTGTTCAGCTTTAAATAGGTCAACAAACGTGCGGATGCTATTAATATATTTTTCTCTTATCTGTAAGTGTGGTACTAATATTCTATAATCTTGTTCCATTTGCCAGAGATAATCAGCGGCAGTAAATTCGCCGAATTCCTCTAGAAATTTGAGTTTAGTTAATCCGCTTTCTTCAGTAGCTTTATCTTTGATAACTGCCAAGTGATTTTGGTAGTTTTGGAGGTTTTGGCGCAAATTTTGCAATTGCACTTTCAAGCTTTCCAGTGCTTTTGTATATTGAGCTAATATCCGCAAATTTGTACAAAGTTCGTGATTGAAGTAATCAAGTTTTTGTTCTATGCTGCTGATTTCCGGTAAGTCAACGATTACTTCATCTATTTGGTTAATTGTGGGAAAAATGCCCTCCTGAATCAGCATTTTTTTAATGTTTATACTACTGCGATAGTTCCAATAAATTTTATGGCGATAATAGAACAACAACATTAATTCATATTGAAAAGTTTCTATTCTTTCTACTATCTTTTTGTGCGGACAAATACAAATTAGTACATTTTCATGTTCTGGAGTATTTGTCCAATTTTCTGGTGATTCCCAGACCTCAAAAACTGTACTTCCTAAAAAGTGATTTCCGGGTCGGAGTTGTGGTTCTGAAGTATTTTTTCTAAATGACTGATACGCTTGTTTAGCAGCTTTTTCTTTGTCTAAATCAGTGGCGGAGTTTAAATACCCTAAAATCAACCATGTTTTGCCTATAGTACCTTTAGCTTCTAGTTTTTTCTGAAATTCATAAAAGTAATCATAATTTTGGGGATTTTCTTTGTCTTTAGTAGCACAACAGACTAATAAACTATCTGTATCTCCCAATGTGTAGCGGCGATAGAAACCTGTTACGCCTTCGAGATCTTCGACGGTAAAGGGGTAGTTTCTTTCCGGGTCGTAATCTAGTTCTTGGTCAAGATTGAGACGATAACGCAAGGTTTCCCAGGATTGTTGCTGGGATGTTGGTTTAATGTCGTCCTGTATTTGTTTCAGGCTGTAGACAAATAGGAATAGATGTGGGTAATAGATTGACAAGGGCTGCACAAAAATGTTGTCCAATCATCTACACTATAATTTTTTTTTCTTTACGCCAACACCCTGAAGATAAAAGGATTATTTTCTTGGGGATTACGGGGGGTGCGGCTTCTGGTTGCACCACTAAATTTTCTCTGTTCATACAGATTAACACAAATCGTGGAGGTAAGTTTAGAGGATGTTTTAAAAGTTGCTTGTGATGTATCAAAAAGTTGTAGATCCCCCTAAATCCCCCTTAAAAAGGGGGACTTTGAGCCTGATTCCCCCCTTGTTAAGGGGGGTAAGGGGGGATCTGCAAGTGCTGAAAATTACGATTATTGACTTTTAAAACATTCTCTTAGGTTTTTTCTCTTTGTCTGTAATTGAAAGTTTAAGTTTTGCAACTAAAGCGTGTTTTTTTTGTTAACCTTCATCTTTGACTTCTACTAAAATTACTCTAGAAGAAATAAAGATATCTAAACCCATACAGGTAACACCGCATAAAACTAAAAACATTCCGCTTAAGAATAAATAAATGGGTATACCTTGAATCAGGTGATGAGAAATTGGGAAGTTGATGGCGATCGCAAATGAGGTTAACACAAAACACATTACAGCTAAAATATGGCATAAAATGGCGTTTCGCACGTACCAGGTTGCGCGTAATAAAGCATTTAGCTGGGTGTTGATGTGGGATAAGCGGGTGCGATCGAATTCTGTCAACTTTCCCTGTTCAGCTAGTTGTCGATGATGATGTCTTTTTTCATCGTTGAGTAATCTAATTCTGGTTAAAAGTGCCACATATCGGGAACTTAATCCTAAAAAAAATAAGGCACTGGAGGAAATCATCACTGCTGGAGCCAAGATAGTTTGAATTACTTGAGTTGAGGTAATTCCACTAACATCCATAGTTTAATTATATAGATGGGCGGGCTACTGACAGTATACTATGTAGGTTGACAACTGAGCCAATTACGGCGATCGCAGGGGCGCTAAATTGAGTTTTTTCTACTTGTTCAACGATGGTTTCTAGGGTGCCAATTAGTTCTTCTTGTTCTGGTCTAGTACCCCAACGAACTAAAGCTATTGGTGTATTTGGTGCTAATCCAGCTGTTAGTAATTTTGGCACAATTTGGGCTAAATTATGCACGCCCATGTAAATTACAATTGTTTCTGAACCTTGAGCGATCGCAGACCAATTTATTTCTGGACGATATTTTCCGGTACTTTCATGACCAGTAACAAAGGTAACGGAAGAACTATAATTTCGATGCGTTAAAGGAATTCCGGCGTAAGCTGGTGCGGCAATTCCTGATGTTATGCCCGGAATTACTTCTACTGAAACTCCAGCATTAATTAAATCTTCCATTTCTTCGCCGCCACGACCAAACACAAAAGGATCGCCACCTTTGAGGCGCACAACTATTGCTTGAGTTTGGGCTTTTTCGATTAATAATTTAGTCGTTTCTTCTTGTAATAATGAGTGTCTACCCATTCTTTTTCCCGCATCAATTTTTTCGGCTTGCGGGTTGATCATTGCCAAAATTTGCGGACTTACGAGTGCGTCATAAATTACGACATCGGCACATTGTAAAAGTGCTTTTCCTTTAAGTGTCATTAAACCAGGATCTCCTGGCCCTGCACCGACTAAATATACTTTTCCCAAATATTTTACTCTTTCTTGTGTAATTCCCAATGCTGTTTGATTCATTTTCTCGTTAAATCCAAGATTAATTCAGCTAATTCAGGATTTGCTCCCAAGGGTTTTGCTAGATGAAATTTTACGGCAGGATACTCTTGTTTAATTTGTTTTACAGATTGCGCGATCGCATCAGTAATTCCCCCAGCAAACAGGAAATAAGGCAAAATGCCAATGCGTCTTTTCCCTTTAATTAGTAAACTTTTTGCCTGAGATTCCCAGCTAGGTTCTAAAGACCAATAAGCTGCTAATGCTCCTAATTGATTTGCTAATGCTTCTACTGGATAATTAGCACCTTGACGGCGGCTACCATGAGATAACAAAATCCAAGCATCGGCGTTAAACCCATGCAAATTAGAAGTTAATACCTGACTAATTTGGGGATGAAATCCTAAGTAAGGTCGCACTTCTATTGTTAAGTCTGAACCAAAATTCTTCCTTGCTTTTGTTACTTCGGCGGGGATATCTTCCATTACATGAATTCCCGGTAGCAGAAATAATGGCAATATTTGAATATGCTTGAAACCAGCGGAAGAAGCATATTTACCAAACTGTTGAATTTGTTCATGCAATGGCAAAGGGGCTAATTCTAAACAAGCTGTACCAACTAAGGGTTCTCTAACTGTCACCAGGTTAACAGATGAGTTTGTTAATAGTTCGGTATTTGTTAGATCCTGAGTTTTGGCGAGCATTTCTACTCGTAGTTTTTGGCAAAGCAATTGAGCTAATTGCTCTGCCCCAGCTTGGGGACGAGGGTCACGGCTTCCGTGAGTGACAAGTAAGTAAGCAGATAGCAAGGGCGAAATCCTAAAGGGAAGCGTTGGCTCAGATATCTTTTTTTATAAATATCGTGGAGTTTCCGATCTTTCTGTATAAACTGTTTCTAATTTAAGTTTTTGGCATTTTGGTCTAGATTTAGCGATCGCATATTTCTATCATTATATTATACATATTTTTTTGGTAAATAAAAGCAGAATGCAGTAATTTGAGCAAAAAGCAGAAGTTTCGCCATTAATTTTTGCCAAACTTCTGCTTTTTGATTATTCAAGATTCTTCTTACTTTCTGCGGTTAGGATTGCTTTTCTGACAATGGGTTAGCAATATATCGGAAATTAGGCTGAGAATTCCAAGGCCCACGCTCATCCTTGCCGTTTTGGGATAAATTGTAGTAAATATCTACAGTTTCATCGGGCTGAATATTACCAAAGAAAGGATCTGTTAGCTTACCTAAAGATTGCAGACCTTCCATAAACATTTTGGTATGAGAAATCTCGCGAGTTAGCAAGTGTACCAAAGTGTTTTTAGTGCCTTCATCAGGTGCTAATTTAATCAATTCTTCGTAAGTTTGACGAGCACCAGCTTCCGCAGCAATGTTTGCTCGTAAGTCGCGCACAACATCGCCTCCTTCATTAATATAAGCCGCAGTCCAAGAAACTCCTTGACTATCTAAAAAGTGAGGCCCCATACCGCGCACGGCAAACAAAGTGCTTTTATAAGCTTCTGTTTGATCGACATTTTTTGTGTGCGCTTCGATTAATTTACCCACCATTTCTAGGTGGCCAAATTCTTCAATGGCGATATCTTGTAACATATCGCGAATCCCCGCATTTTCACAGTGAAAAGACTGAACCCAGTATTGTAAAGCGGCGGTTAATTCTCCGGTTGCTCCGCCAAATTGCTCTAAAAGTAATTGAGCAAACCGAGGATGTGCTTCTCGAATATTCACTGTATGAATTGTTTCTTTTTTATGAAAGAACATGAGCTTATTCCTCTCTTTAAATAGCTAATAATGCCGATTTAACAGTCTTTTTTAAGCTTAGAGGAGGCATAAGTTTCTATCCTGCGTCTAAAGAAGTAATTGTGAACATAAAGCCTCTATCGTGAGTTATAAACAGGTTTGTTGTGAGGACTTTAGTCCTTTTAGTGAATAAGGAAACGACTGAAGTCGATACAACGAACAAGAAAGTTCGTTGTATCGACTTCAGTCGTTACATTGCTAAAAAAACTAAAGTCCTGACAACAAATCTAATAAATTACTATTTCAAAATTATCTTATTAGTCGCCTTTCCTGATTCATCTACATCGTAGACAATTGGTACCCCGGTTGCTAATTCAAGTTGGGTAACTTCCTCTGGATTTAAATTATCTAAACTCATTATAATCGATCGTAAAGAATTACCATGAGCCGCAACCAAAACATTATCTCCATGTTTAAGATGAGTGAGAATGCGGTCTTGGAAAAATGGCAAAGCTCGCTTCATTGTATCTTCTAAACTTTCGCCACCCGGAGGCGGTACAGAAAAAGAACGTCGCCATTCATGAACCTTTTCTTTACCATATTTCTCAGCAGTTTGGGTCTTATTTAATCCTTGCAATTCCCCATAATAACGCTCATCTAAAGCCGAACAAGGATAGATGGGTAATTCTTCATCTTGGCTACCCTCATACTTATCCCAACCATGCCAATCTTCGTCGGTTGCATCATGTTTAATAATTGGAGTTTTACCGCCACAAATTTCATCACATTCGGTCAAACAAATTACAGCAGTTTCCATTGCTCGAAATAGCATACTGGTGAAACAAACATCAACATGATATTTGTTATTCTTAAGTTTGCAAGAAGCAATTGTTGCTTCTGCACGTCCTTGTTCACTCAAAGGAATGTCTACCCAACCTGTAAATTTGTTGGCAGCATTCCAAAGACTTTGACCATGACGGAGTAAAATCAATTTAGCCATTTACTCACTTCCTAAGATTTTCTAAAGCAATGTTAGCGTTATTGGAGATGTTAACCTATATTTAATTAAGCTATGTTTAAATCGAGATTAAATAGTTTGGTTAGATGATTTGATAATATTAGTTTGGCGGGCAAAATGCCCACCCGACAATTTTTAAACAGGATCAAGAGCGTTTGCTTTCAGTTCATTCAGGGAAACATATTCCACGGCTGAAGCATGGGTAGATGATAAAATTATAGGTGGTGCAACACCAGCATCTAGAGCTTCTTTCCATCTTAGGGCACATAGACACCAGCGATCGCCAGGTTTTAACCCTGGAAAATTAAACGCCGGAACTGGTGTTGATAAATCATTTCCTCTCGCTTTACTAAAAGTGAGAAATTCTTCAGTTACTTGAGCGCAAACAATATGAGCGCCCACATCACCCGCACCCGTGTTACATTTACCATCACGATAAAATCCTGTCATCGGTGAAGTGCAACAAGTTTGCAAATCTCCGCCTAAAACATTTCTAGCACCTGTCATAAGCACAAATTTTCCGAAACTTTCTTTATGTTAATGTTAATGTATTTTATGACTAGCAAGATGCCCATCCTACGAAATTTTTCCAGGTTAATTATATTTGTTAACTTCTAACAAACCGGGTGGGGGATTAATTTCAATTCGCTTATTGGCTAAATCTACGATCGGTACAATCTCTTTGACAAATGGAATGAAAATTTCGGGTGTTTTTCCGCTTTTTTCACTTCCCACTGATGAATCATCAGGAGTGACTAATAATAAGTCATTACCTGCGGGAATTAAATCTAAGACAACCCCAATTTTTTCGCCATTTAATTGATTGAAAACTTCTAAACCAACTAAATCTAAAACATGATATTCATCTGCTTCTAATGTTGGTCGATCGCTCGCTGGAACCATTAACTTACATCCCCGCAATTCATCTGCTTGGTTGCGATCGTTCACTCCCGCCAATTTTACAATATACAAATTTTTATGGGGAATGTATCTACCACTGAGCAATTCGATCGATCGCGGTTCGCTTTCCTTGGGATGCAATAACCAACGTTCCCCTGGTTTTTCAAAACGTTCAGGAAAATCCGAGTCTGGATATACCCGCACTTCACCTTTTAAACCTTGCGCTGATACGATCGTACCGATTTCTAGCCAGTCTTCTTTACTCATTTGCAATTAAAAAATTTACTGTATTTCTATTGTCGCTGATTTTTTGCCTATAATAAAACTAATTTACTCATACTTCGATACGCATTATTGAGAGCATTTTTTATTTATAATGTGGTAAGTGAATTGCGATCGGCTTTTCAAATTCTCAAACATTTAGAGCAAACTATCACTAACACATCAATCAGATTGTAATAATATCAATTATAAAGATTGTGCTCAGGATCTAGCCAAACAATGTAAAAAACATTTTCGCTGAAAAACCCATGCACTCTGCCATATTCATTAGCAGATATTTGAAACTGGTAGGGTGTACTTACTAGCTGATCTTCATAAAGAATCCCGAAACCATGAGGCTCAGTTGTATCTTGCCAATCTATTCTATGACAGCGGAGGCTTTTACTTTGATTGTTAATAACTTCATCAGCTTTCAATTGTGATAAATCCCGCAGTCTTAGCAAGAGAGAGGCTAGATATTTCGCATCTCTCTTGCTTATCGAAAATTTCTCTTTATCATCTTGATAATACCTGAAAGAAAAACTAATTCCTTCCGGTATTTTTATTTTGGTAACTTCTCTTTTAGCTGAAGATGGCTGACTGCGAAGATTTGTGTCCTGTCTTTTTTTATTCTTCTTCGATGACACGGGTTTTGTAAAATTCTCTCATTAATTCTTTGGTAATAATAGCATGAGAAGGTTCATCTTTTGGCAAGTCACCTCTTGCTTTAATCCAAGGATCTTCGCGGCGCACCATCAATTCCAACTCATAAGCGTCTAAGAAGAAATAATCGTCAGCTAAGTCATCTAAAAATTTTTGTACTTCCTCTGGAAATTCTGGTTTTTCGACTTCTTTCAGAATTGGTTTAAAGCCAAATTGTTCTTTGTATTCGTAAAATAAAGCAGGGATAGTTGGCCCATGCACCCAAGCTTCAAAATCTTCATCAAAAAGGGGTTTATCTTCAAATGCTAAATACCATGCTTGGGCATAATACAAAAGTTTTTGTAGCTTTTGATTGCTGAGATAAGAGCCTACATCATTCGCAAACCAGATGAAGTAATCAGCAAGTTTGGATGCTGTTGTTACTGTAGTTACTGCGGTCATAAAAATCAGTTAAAGGCTAAATAATTTTGATATTTTTTATGATAACATAGTGCGATCGCACGATTCCCTTATAAACTTTTAATATACTGCCTCAATACATCGGGCAAAATGTAACAGTTTGCTTGTTGTTCTATCAAACAGCGCCGCAATAAAGATTGCACTACATTCACTAAATCTGACGGGGGAATTTTGGTATTTTCTAGTAATTTTACCAATTTGATTCCCTCGCCTTCTCTCGCCATCAAAGAAAGAACTTCTTTTTCCCAATCAGATAAACGGCTAACAGTTTGTTGTAAATTATCTTGCAAATCTTCCGGTAATAAAATAGTATCATCTTGCAATAATTCAGTTACGCATTCTCCCATTTCTTGAAACAAATTACCCACGCTTTTTAACCAGAATGGGTTGCCTTGGTAGCGATGAATAATTGCTGAGTAATTCTCAATTTCTCCTAATCCGTAATATCTCAGTAATTCCCGTGCAGGTTCAATATCTAAACCAGTTAGTTGTAAAGTACAAATAGTAGGATTTTGGTTTTTAATTTGAGTTACTTCTCTGGGCTGTTCCCAACCGATTAACAGAAAGCAACTTTGATGAGATAATGTTTCTATATTTTTAAATAAAGAGCGATATTCTTCATATCCTGGTTTATACTTTCCAGCTAATTCGCCACTACTGAAAAGGTTGTGAATGTCATCTAAAACTACTAAGCAGCGTTGTTTTTGTAAATACTTAATTAACGGTAAAGGTTTTTGGTTAGTTGCAGGTATATCTAGCTGTTCTGGTTGTGAGAAAAACTGGATTAGTTTATCTTGAAATTCAGCTAAGGTGGGAGAAGTTTCTAAATTGCACCAAATAACATACTCAAATTCATCTTTTATTTGTTGTACGAGTTGCGCTGCTAATGTGGTTTTACCGATACCGCTGATACCTGTTAGTGCTATTAAGCGACAGCGTTGTTCTAAGATTAATGTTTTTAGGGTTTCTAGTTGGGGAGTGCGATTATAAAAAGCACCCAACTCAGGCATTTCGCTTAAATCTTGATGCGAAGTTTTAGTTTGTTTCGAGTTAGTTGTTCTCTCATTATGTGAGTGTGAGTTTGGTGTATCTGGCGGGTGTCTACTTTCTCCGCACATATTAATGCTGTTAATTTGCACAGATTCTTCTTGTGCAACATTTGAATATATGGAGACTTGCACCCTCTCCATTGCTGAACGAAAGTTAGATTTACTGACATCTTCTCCTAATTCTTCTGAAAGTATTTGCCATAACTTTGATCCCACTTCTCTAACACGACTTTCAGAATAATCAAAATCCTTAGCTATTTCCTTATATGTCTCACGTTGTAGAGTTCCCCTCAGTATCGCTTCTTGTAAATCGTCAAGGTGCTGACCAGTTTTAGTAAATATTACCTCATCAGCAATTTTTAATACTTCTTTAAGATTCATCTATTTAAGTAATAGCTAGTATTTTTCGGTATTATAGCGCACATCTATCAACATTTTCGTACAAAATTAGATTAAAGAGAGTGAAATCCGGGAAAACTTGACGGCAAAATTGTACATTTTTTGACTGGACGAGCCTTTGATTTAAGAAGGATCATAGAGAAGTATTAGAGCCTTATAACTAAAAGTTAGTCAGCTTAAGGTTACAAATACAAAGCAATACTGGTAATAAACTATGAGAAAAAACAAAGTTCAAGTTTTTCTTGCATTTGGTGTGTTGGCAACGGCGGCAATAGTTGCACAGTCAGAATTAGCCTCCAGTCAAGCAATATTTCGTCGAACATTCCATGAATCCACCACTATCCAAGGATCTGGTCGCACCAGATCGGGAGGCTTAACATTCCAATATAATATTAGTGTCTCCGGTGGCTCATCTGGAAATGGCTCTGGCACATTTTCATATAAAGGAGAACAAGATGGTCTCCAAATGGTTGCCAGAGTTGAGTGTGTAGGAAGTTTTCTTTTGAATAACAGCATTCCTGTTGGTACTCTTGCTGGTCCAATCATAGGCGGTTCTTCCAGAATGACCGCAACAGGTAAATGGTTATTCGTTGGTATAAGAGATCAAAATCCTGACAAGATCCGTGTTGTAGATGTTTCAAGAGAAGAGGCACTAAAGCTTTGTAATCAACCAACTGATAGTTTTCCTGGTACTGTTACTTCTGGTAATGTTACTATTTCGCACTAATGCGATCACAGGTATGTTGAGTTGACGCTCTTGAAACCCAACCTCTTTTTCCAGTCAAAATATTATCCATTCCCACCATGACAATGTGATGATTGTACGGATAGCGATCGCACTATAAAAAAGAAAAAGAGCGATCGCACTCTCTTTTTTCAAATTAGCGATCGCCTAAAATAAAAAAGCCATCGCACTCTCTTTTTTCTCAGGTGCGATCGTTCTTTTTTCTAGTGCATCGCAATTTTCCCCAAAGATATCAGTCAAATTAACTGATAGCAAACTCAGTGAATCGCCGCTAATGAGATATTATTAACCTAACTAAGTGTTTGAACTGCCGAATTGCCTGTAATATTAACATCAACTGTAGCTAAAATTAATCCATAGTAAATAGCTGTAGCGACAATAAATCGATCGGCGGGGTCTTGATGGGGAAGTGCAATTTGGCGACTTAAAATAGCAATGTCATAATTCATTTGGGCTTCACGAGTTTCCAGAGTTTTTAAAGCTAAATTAACCCATGTAATAGGATCGGGTTGTAAAGATATCCGTCCTTTTTCTGCAAGAATCAGTGTCTCCCAAATACTAATTGGACTAAGCCAAAGTTCAGTATTAGAATCAACGATCGCATTTTGTAATTGAAGCGATAGGCGTTGGTCGCCGAGTAAATACCAAAGCCAAATGTGAGTATCGAGTAAAAGTTTCATTGTAAAACTTCCCAAGGTTCAGCTACAGGAGCGATTAAATCTCCTAATATTTCACCACTTCCTTTCATCACCCCAAAAACGGGTCGTGAAGCTTGGGTAGTGGCAGGATAAATAATCACTAATGGTTTTCCTTCATGGATGACGGTTACAGGGGTTTTGGTACGTTCAACCTCGATAAATAGAGTCTGAAGGTTTTGTGGTAATTCAGTAGTGGTAATTTGTGCCATTTTTTTCTTGTTCACAATCTTGATATATTCCTACTATGATAATGCGATCATTGAATCGATAGCGAAGAGGCAGCAAAACAAAGAGGGTTATGCAAGAGAATGACTTTGCGATACGCAAAAGAGCACGCTCCGCGCAATCGCGTAGCGCAGCGCCCGAAGCGATCGCACTCTCTTTTTTCAGATTAGCGATCGCCTAAAACGAAAAAGCGACCAAACTTGATTTTTTCTCAGGTGCGATCGTTCTTTTTTTAGTGCGATCGCACCCCAATATATAATGATTTAATTTATATGATTATGAGGTCGAGCAACTTTGCCAACTGCGGAACAAGCTATTAGATGTGTGATTCTATGTCAATCCTTGACTAATACCTTCACTCCTATTTTTGTTGTCCGCTTGGATGAGAGAACAGGTAATCTGTTTATCTTGGCAGGAGATAACATAGAGATAGAAATTTATCCGAATGGTCTATGGAGGTTTTTGTGATCGAGCCTGACTTTAGTAGCATGACTAAAATCGAGCTAAGAGCTTACGTCATCGCTCACCCCAACGATAAAGCAGCGTTTCATGCCTTTGTTGACCGTTTTACTTCTGAAGCTTCCACTGAAACTTTTGACATCCCAAAAACACATTCTGAGGTTGAGGAAGTTGAGATATTAATTAGAAAAAAGTTAGAACAACTCAAAACGAAATAGGGATAAATGTCGGCAGAATTCGTCTTGCCAAAAAAGAGAGTGCGATCGCTCTTTTTTCAGATTAGCGATCGCCTAAAATGAAAAAGCGTTCGCACTACTGAAAAAGAGCGATCGCTTTTTTAAACATATTCAACATTACCATACATTTCTGCTGGAGTTAAAGCTTCATAAATGAGAATTACCCCTCTAATAATTTCTCCTATAGAGCGAGTTCCCGGTTGATAATATACGATACCTGGATGCTGAAAAACTTGGCTGGCAATAATTAAAAAATCGCTATCTTGAGTAATTAACACTCGCTGTTGTTGACAACAAAATGCGAACTGCACCTCATCACTTTGACCGAGTAAATTTTCGGTTTTTGCCGTTGTTACATCTATGCCATACTTAATTAACGCAACTGCGATATCTGGATCAACACTTTCATCTAAATGAAACTTAGCTTTTTCACTCATTTCTCATTTGTTGTAACTTAGTTTGCAATTTAGATGGATGTTGTTGTTTAAATACTTCTACAAATTCAGCGTCTTCTCTCAAGCGGCGATCGATTTCTTCCCTATGCTCGAAATAGTAAGCCATTGCTGCATAAACTGAAGCTAGGGGCAAGTCATATTTACCTGCTATTTCTTCGAGAGAATACCCCATTTTTGTATACATTACTGCTATATCTGCCACTGTAATTCGATGTCCTGCAATTCGGGGTCTGCCACCACACACACCGGGGGTTACTTCTATATATTCTAAGTTAACTATTGCCATTGATAGCTATTTTAAACGAACTATGTGTTAATTTTATCATGCAAAGATGATGTTTTTCCCAGATACTAACAACAGAAAACTATAATTCATTAGTTTCATTAGCAATTTGTGCGTTCGCGTAGCGTGCCGTCGCCTAAGTTGAATCTGATTCTGATGGTTTCGCAGTTTGTTTTTTTGATGAAAAATCGCTAATAGTGCGATCGCCCTATTAGCCAGAGAATTAATTCCCTGGCTACACTGCTAAAGTCACACTAACTAAATAGCCACAGCAGACTTTTGATAAATTTCCGCAACAACTTTAGCTAACCGTCGCATTCCCTCAGCAATATCTCCATCAGTTGCAGTCAAACTAATGCGAATACATTGATTTTTGTGTATCCATTCTTCTCTTAAACCGGGGAAGAAAGAACTACCAGGAACGACTATTACACCAACTTTTTTTAACAATTGGTATAATTCCCAATCAGTAATTGGTAGATTGTCTAACCATAACCAAGCGAAAATTGCTCCTTCACCTCGATGTAAAAACCAAGGTAAATCTTGAGGCATTGATTCATTGAGAGTAGCTTCTACTATGACAAATTTTTGCTGATAATAAGGGCGAACTACGGTTGTAGCGAGTTCTGCTAATTCACCAGATGCGATCGCCTTTGCAGCAATAGCTTGTCCATACCGAGATGAATGAATACACATATTAGTTTGGAAACATTCCAAAACTTGAATGATCTTTTCATCTCCGATCGCCACACCAATCCTTTCTCCCGGTAATCCCGCTTTCGATAAACTCATACAATGGACAATATTTTCCCCAAATACCGGAGACATTTCCGTGAAATTCAAAGCCGGGAAAGGCGGCCCATAAGCCGAATCAATTAATACTGGAGCATCATAAGGTGCTGCCAAATTCGCAATTTTTAACACCTCATCGTCCGTCAGCACATTACCTGTCGGATTGCAGGGACGAGAGAATAAGACACAACCAGTAGTTTCATTAATTTCCAACTGACTAAAATCCGGGCGATACTTAAAGCGATGAGTAGATTCATCAATATCTAATTGTGGCTTATAAGATACTAAAGCTTCCGGGATTAAAGTTACACCACCATAACCTGTATAATCTGGACTTAACGGCAAAACAATTTGCTTTAATTGACCATTTTTAGCATAACCACCAAAAGCATTAGCGGCATAAAAGTAAAGACTTTGACTACCAGGAGTAATCAAGATATTTTGATTAGTTAAACTCAACCCATAACGACGATTAAAATCATTAACAATTGCATTAATTAATGGTTCATAACCTTGAGATTGACCGTAGCGGCAAACCACTTCACCATAATCAGAGCTACTTAACAAATCTTCTGTGTGTTTGCGCCATAGTTGCTCAATTTCCGGTAAAATCACCGGATTTCCGGGGCTGAGGTTAATAAATTGCTCTCCTATATTAGCTTTTAGGGTTTGTGCAATATCTTTCATGATTGCCCGCACGCCTGTAAGCTGGGACATTTGATGACCAAATTGAGTCAGGGCAGGATTCATAGGATTGAACTAAACTAAATTACAAAAGTTTACTAAGGTGTTAAGCAATTGGGAAGGGGTTGACAAGCATGAACAATTAGAAATTAACTATTGTGAATGCGTTAACCTTTAGGGAGTTCTGCGGTTTAACGAACCCCTGCATCAAAACCACTGGGTTTTCTGTGAAAACTGAGCATCGAGGGCTGCTTCCCAATCTCTTATTAACCGATGCTAATCGATTAAATGACTTGTAGTACACTTCTATCTGTAGCAGATAGCTTCGGAAAATCGGAAAAAATGTGCTATTTTCTTCAAAATCATTAAATTTAGAGCAATTATAAATTTAGGCAAGAATGATAAAAACTATTAAGTACAGATCGATCGCGCACAATCACCAATTTTTTAATGTCAGCGCATAAAGCCCTATAATTTTCTTAGGTGAGGCTGGGGTACACAGAAAAGACAAAAAGACAAAATTAGGTCATGAATACAACTTGGTATTAAACAGCGAGCCTCTAGTACGCTCGGTTTGACGGCAATTTATATCTGGAAATCAAAAAAATATTTTTATAGAGAATCAACAAAACATGGCAGATTATCCTAATAAACATTTTTGGCACCACCTCAGCAATACTAAATTATTGCGTTCTTCATTAACCTTTTTAGCATTGTTTAGTTGTGGTTGTGCGATCGTATTTCTGATTAATTATTTTTACTCGGCAATTACTATTTTTACGATTGCTGCTACCTTAGCCGCATTGCTGAATTACCCTGTACAATGGCTGAATCGATTTATCCCAAGAGGATTAGCAATTGCGATCGTTTGTTTATTATTTGTAACTATTATTGCTACCCTAATTACCAGTTTGGGATTTGAGATAATCACACAAGGACAAGGATTATCTAATAGTTTATTTGATTTTATTAAGTCCAACGATTTTAAACCAGTAACCAAATTTTTACCCATAAGTAAATTCTTAGAATCTATTCAACTTAGCAAATTTATTCAAACCCTGCAAACTGGGTTACTTACAGGCATAGGATTTTTACAAGGGGTCTTTTCTAACTTTTTGACGGCTGTGTTCATTGCCGTAATCTGTGTTTATATGTTAATTGATGGAGAAAAAATTTGGTTATTTAGTTTGAAATTATTACCATTAGAACTGCGCGATCGCTTTGGTCTTACCTTCCAAAAAAGTTTCCTTGGCTTCTTTCGCGCTCAAATTTTACTAGTTTTTTTCCTTTCGGCTTCCTGCTGGGTTTTCTTCACTGCAATCGGAGTCAAGTACGCCCTATTTTTATGTTTAATCTTGGGGATAATTGATGCAATTCCAGGGATTGGGGGAACCTTGTGTGCGATCGTCGTTACCTTACTAGTGCTAGTATCTCAAGGCTTTTGGATGGCAGTTAAAGTTTTAATTACCTGTACAGTTTTACAACAAATCCAAGATAATTTTATTGCTCCCAAGTTGATGAAAGCCAACTTAGAAATTAATCCAGTTCTGTTATTTTTAGCACTATTTTTGGGCGAACGAGTTGCTGGAATTCTTGGGATGTTTTTAGCAGTGCCGATCGCTGCTATGATAGTAAGTTGGATGAAAGAACCAATCAAATCTGAATCAATAGAACCATTAGCTGACGAACCGAAATCAAATAAAATAAATCATAATTAAACTTATGCCTTGGCAAGTTGATTTTTATCGTCGTCCCCTGAAAGATTCCACAGGACAAAGTTTGTGGGAATTATTAATTTGCGATCCCTCAAATAACTTGACATACGAAGCATTATGCCCTCAATCAGAAGCTAATGCTAATTGGTTATTCGGCGAATTCCAAAAAGTCATAGCTTCCCAGAAAAATCAACCGGAAAAAATCCAAGTATTTCGCCCCCAATCACTCAGTTTAATTGAAACTGCTGCCCAAAAATTAGGGATTGCCGTCGAAGCAACGCGCCGCACCGAAAGTTTAAAAACCTGGTTAAAAGCACGGCAATATTCCCAAAGTGGGGAATCTTTCGATCCAATAGCTTTAGAAAAACCGCCACCAATTGCTTTACCTGAACAACTTTGGGGGGAAAAATGGCGCTTTGCCACTCTGATGGCGAGTGATATAGAAGAGAGTTTTGCCGGACAACCAATTCCCATTTTAGAAATGCCCCAATTTCTCTTACCAATCAACTTAGGAATCGCTTCAACTTTGCCTGTTCCGGGAGTAGTTATTGATGGAGGAAAACAATCATTAAGGTTAGCACGTTGGATACAGGAATCCCGACCTGTATCGCTGAATTATATTCCTGGTGCGCCTGATGGCTTAATTTTAGAAACTGGTTTAGTAGATAGATGGATCGTAGCAACATTTGCCGATGAAGAAGTTACTGTAGCAGCACAAATATTTGAACAACGTAAACAAGAAACTAAGGGATTGCATTTTTTATTAGTGCAACCTGATGATTCGGGAATGACTTATAGTGGATTTTGGCTATTACAAAATGTAGCTGAATGAGAGACAATAATACTGCAAAAGTAGATTTTATTAACTGGTTCTCTGGTACTTGTAGTGATAAGTAAACGCAGCTTCTTGCCTACTAGGTTAGAAAGAACTATCGATACATTGTTGTTAGTTTAACGCAAACAAACCCAACATCTTTTTCCACTCACAATCTTATCCATTTGTACCATGACAATGTGATGATTGGACGGAGAGCGACGCACTACCAAAAAAAGATCGATCGCAGTTTGTTTTTTTCTGATGAGCGATCGAGTTATCGTCTATGACTTATCAAGTCCTCATCCAACCAGCAAAAATAGATATCACCTATCGCAAAATAGATGATTAATGTTAAGGCAATAGAGAATTTACAGAAAGTATTCCTATCTCAAATCCTTCGATCTCTAAAGGCAACGAATCCTGTAGCCCATAGTTTTGTTGCGTAGCATAATCTGCATCTTCGCCTTCTCCAAATGGCTGAGTATATTCCTCAATCTGTCGATCGAGGAGATTTACAATCCAGTAAATTGGAATGCCAGCGCGAGCATAAATGCGTTTCTTTAAAGAGCGATCGCGTTGAAGAGTTGTATCGGATACTTCCACCACAAGGGCAATATCTTCAGCACCCGGATGTCGATCTAGATACTGTCGAGTATCTCCTCTAACAACCACCACATCCGGTTCTGGTTCGCTATCAAATAGTGCGATCGCCTCTTGCGAATCCACATACCATCCTGAAGGCAAAATGCTCTCGATCGCCATTCAGACAATGCGAGTTGCTGCTCTATGCGGGGGATTCTTTGGCATTTTGAAAACTAACCAGCCTTCTAACAATTCTACTGGATCTTCGTCCGTAAGAATACCATTTTTAATCATATTATGATACCGATCTACGCTTAAGCGCCAAATCATATCTGAAGGAATTGCTGCACTCTCTAGGGATGACATGATAACGTTTCCGAATGTACTATTCCAAATTAAATATTTTTTTAAACTTATTCTAAAGTAGCATAATTTTATCCAATTTTATAATAACAAGACGATGACTTAACGATAGCGATTACCTGCGGCATCCTTCGCGATCGCATTACTAAAAAAAAGATCGATCGCCCTTATAATGCGAGGCAAGAAAGCTAAACTAAATGTGTATCATCTTAAACAAACGATCGCCTATTTATAATTAGCTAAAATTAGGGTGACACAGCAGGACGCACAACACGAATCAGTTTCCCTTGCAAAGATTCTTCCTCTGTAATTGCAGCATGGATTCGGTTAGCCAACGCCTCCCAATCGCGGTCGTTCGTACAGGCGATAATACCAGCGTGATCTGGGTGGATGCGATGCAACCGAAAGAAATCTTTACGATTTTGGGTAATAACGGCACGATTCTCGCTAGTTGCAAAAGCTAACACATCTGGATCGGAAATTCTTTGATTTGCTTTGCCTGCTTCTTGAACAGTTAAAACATCGTGTCCCAAAGCTCGCAGAAATTCTACAACAGGATAGGGGTATTGCTCATCAGCATAGAGACGCGCCATTTACTAAAAATCCTCGTACATCACCTCATCATTTTCCCGAATTTCTGTTTCAATTTCCTCTGGGAAAGCTTCAGCATAAGCCCAAGCATTGGCAATATCAGTAGCAGAAAGGGATGGATAGCTAGTGAGTAAATCGGCTTCACTATATCCAATCCGACGAGCTTCTACAAGTCCCCAAACAGTGATACGAGTTCCTGCAATACAGGCACTCCCACCACAAACACCAGGCGTTTTTTCAATACCGCGTCCGAGAGTGATTTTGCCTTGAGATAGAAGTTGAACGACTTGAGCTTTTTCTTGGTCAGAGAGTGCTAGCAGTTGAGGCTCTAATTCTTTCAGCGTCATGGCAAACAAAGAAAAGGGTTACTAAATATCTTACCAAACGATTTTTTGAGCTAGTATATCGGCAGAGATTTTTGGTAAATTTTGCTGATGTATATGGGTGATTCACAAAATAGCGTTCGCGCAGCGTGCCGTAGGCATATCGCCCTTCTTTATAAGTTAACTTGAAACAAATAAACCCAACCTCTTTTTCCACTCACAAACTTATCCATTTCTATATTACTAATGTGATGATTTCTCATAGTCTAATTTTTTAAAGATTCGCCTACGGCACGCTGCGCGAACGCAATGTAGATTGCACCCAACACTTTAGTATCTCAGCCCGGATTAATCATCTTTAGGGCCAAATACCATTTGTAAAACCATTTGTTGACCGCCTTCTCGATGATGTCGATCGGCCCATTGGCGGATTACTTCATCTAATTCTTCCATTGCTCTGTCAATGCGATCGGGTGGAATATCCAATTCTTCCAAAACTCGCATGACATTTACCTGTCGTTCTTGCCATCCCTTCATTAACCGGAAATACCGCGCCGTGTCCTCCACCATAATGTAAGTGCGTTCCTCATCGTCAGAAGGCGAGTAGGAAGCGCGGGTGAGGGCATAAAAAGGTAAACCCCAAGGACAATCAATTCTCGTGACTGTGCCAGCATAAATTAAACGGCGCTTGATGTGTTCTGCCAAAGCTTCGCTCAAAGGAACTTGTTTGTCTTTTGGCAAATCTTCCTGAGAACGGTTGTGGAGAAACTCAATTAACTCCATAAATTGAAAAGAGTTAACCAGTTGAGCATCTGGCAAGAGTGGAGGTAATTTTTCCTCTATCTGCCGTTTCTCCTCTAAGGTGAGGCTGGTACCGGAAATGCGCGATCGTCCCGGCATCCAAGGATAATGTTCCAGCCAGACATAGGGAAACTGAATCAAATAACGTGGTTCTTGAGAACCTAACATTTTTAACAGTTTGCCCTCTGTAAGAGCAAGTCTTACCTCTTCAACGATCGCCTTCACCCGCTTTGGCTCAATATGGTGCAAATGACCAGTCATGCGGAGGTTCTGACCCTGCTCCAAATAAGTCATGTAAATGGCGCATTTGGCAGCTGTGGCTGCTGCATCCAGAAACGCTCCGTGTCGGTGTCCGCTTGTTCTCATGGCACTAAATGCCAGATAAAGCATGATCTGATCCATTGCACTGGGACTGAGGCTTTTGATCAGATCTAGGTCGTTACTCATAAGTTAGGAGAGATTGTATCGCATAAATTCAAAACTCCGAGTTTTTCCAGCATCAAGCCACTGCTGACGGATGACTAGCTTTTTTTAAGCCTGAAGCCAAAAGCAATTAGCTGATACTGCCTGTAATCCATCTTCTACGGAAGGATTACTCTTTTGCATCTATGATTTCTGCTCTTCGCAGTTTTAAGTCAAGTTTAAGAGCTACCCTGCTTTCCAAAATTTAGCCGATCTGCACCCATAAATACCACTTAATACTGGCTAAAAAGTAAAAAAAAGTCAAAAACCCATGCTAAGACAATTTTGGCATGGGTTAGAAAGAAAATAATAAGTTTAGCTAGCTTTTTTTCATTTACCGTTTTATGATAATCTGTAGTTGTAAGTTAACTAAGTTTTTTCTCACTAGGAAAAAACCTAATTAGCCAAATAAATCGGCAATGAAAGCTTAAATGATGAGCAAGGCTTCAGGTAATAGATAATTGTTCGTATCTCAATAATTTTACCGTCCACTACCTCGGTTATCACGCCTAGCAAATGCCAAGGGCATAGAGATAATAGATTGTTCATTCACAGATGTTTCTGATTTTTCCGTAGTAATGGCTTGTGATTGAAAGTTCAAAGTTTGGCAAGTAATTGTAAAGAAAGCCAAAAGCAAAGTAGTAACAGTAATGTTGAGATGTCCCATAGAAATTTTTTATCTCCTGCATTTCTACTCCTTCTTTCAGGGACTTGAAAGAGCCATCAGGAAAATTTTTAAGTTATTTCAAAGAAAAAATATTTAGAAATTCTGGGCGATTGTAGAAGGACAATTTGTATTCATCAGGGAATAGTAAATGCGATAATTTCTCAGTTATTGGGATTTTTGTCTGCCCAAAATCGACATCCAAATTTGCCGATCGCATTTAGTACAATCCTCTAGCTTTCGAGCCAAATGCTCAAGCAGTAACTATTAATCTAGTAAATTCTCGGTTGACAATCTTTGATAACTATTATTGAATCAGCAAAATTACTGAGTAGGGAACAGGAAGTGGGGAGATGGGGGGATGGGGGAGAAAGTGTTGAGTTTTGGATTCACCTTGTCACCTTGTCCCCTTGTCCCC
>NZ_JADEWG010000327.1 GCF_015207735.1 [Phormidium] sp. LEGE 05292 | reverse complement strand
GGGGAGATGAGGGGACAAGGGGAATTTTGAGCTTCTCTTTTGCTTTTCCCAACTCAAAACTCTGTACGGGCGGGTTTAGTAAATAACTTTTGTTACTCACAGAAAATCTTTTGGCAAAACCCGCCCCTACAACTCAAAACTTTATTCTGCCTTCTGTCTTTTGTCTAGCAGGATAATTTGGTTACGATCGCTAGCCCCAATGCGTTTTACGTAGTTGATGCTAGCGGGGGTGGGAAGGACTACTACAGGTGGAGTTACAGAGGTTCCCCATCGTTGGCTCAAACTTTGTAGTAAGAGGTCTTGTTTGGCGCGTAAACCCAAAACATCGTTACCTCGGTTGATGATAGCAAACCAAACCAAACCGCGATCGCGTGTTGGCATCACTCCCGCTAAAGCACTGACATCTCGTAAAGTCCCCGTTTTAATCACAGTTGCTTGGGGAAGATGGCGATGGGACATTGTACCATTGCGATCGCTACCGGAAACCGGGAAAAAATCGCCGAGCGTCAACCCTAAAGGCTGTAATTTCCGTTGTAGTGCCATTAACATCCCACAAATTGCCCTAGCAGAAATGCGATTTTCCACGCCTAAACCTGAACCATTGATTAATTGAATTTCTCCCAAAGGCACACCCGCAGCATTCGCCGCTAATCTCCGTACTACTTGCGCCCCTCCCAAAGATTCAGCAAAACTTTCTGCCATTTCATTAATGCTGAAAATATTCATTTGTTTCAACAGTTGAGTTAGAGTTAAAGAACGGTGGCGTAATAATAAATTTGCTTTAATTTGTTCAGGCCCAGCTTGGGGATTTTCTACTTTCAGACCACCTAAAATTTGCAATTGAGGTTTCGGAGTACCTTTAGGCATTAGGGAATATCTAAAAATTATTGCTCTAGACCAAGTGCGGGAATTAAAACACTGCATGAGCATTTGACCTGACGGACTCGGATTTCGGTTGCCATTCATCTCAAACCTACCCCGAATCACCAACTTTCCCGTTACTCGGTTAATTCCCAGACGATTTAAAGAATTAGCTAATGCAATACCATCTTCCCAAACAAACAGCGGATCGCCATTTCCAGAAACAACTAAATCTCCTTGTAATACCCCGTTTTGGATTGGCCCAGTGGCGCTGATTAGCGTCTCAAATTGGTAAGAGTGATCCCAGGTAGATAGGGCAGCCAAAGAAGTAGCAATCTTGGTCAGAGAGGCAGCTGGCAAAGGGATCGAACCTTGATTATTAGCTAATACTACAGGCCCCGACTGCATCCAAATTCCTTGTTGTGCGATCGGACTTTGTTTCCCTAACTCCTTTAAATATTGCTCAACTATACTTGCAGTCTGCGGTTCCGGCGCAGCTGAGAACACAAAACCCGTATTACCAGGCCAAACCATTTCTTTTGTAGAATTCATCCTAGCACTGTGAATTCCTGCCATATCTAGCCACACAGACATTAACCCAGAACTAAATAATTCCAGCACTTTGAAACGCTCCTCAACACGAGTTTTAGATTTTAGATTAGAGATTTTACTTTTAGCAATTTAGATTTTGCCTTAAATCTGTCAATATCAAAATAAGGCAACCGGGAAAGTTTGACCAGGATTTACAGATTTACGAGATTTCTTGATGAATCCCGCTCCAGAATGTAAATCAATAAATCCTGGTTGAATTATCCCCTTGTCCCCTTGTCCCC
>NZ_JADEWG010000072.1 GCF_015207735.1 [Phormidium] sp. LEGE 05292 | reverse complement strand
TGAGTTGTTTTCCCTTGCGCTTTAAACTCTAGAACTATCATTTGACGTGGAAAACCTCTACGGCGTTTAGCCTAACACAATTAAAGCCGTCCTGCAAGGACGGGGCTTGTACCCATGTTTTTGGTCATTCCTGCCTTTTCCCCTGCTAGTTTTCCAGTTCCCACAAAATAGTCTACTCTGCCTGCACCTTTAATCGCTCCTCCTGTATCTTGATCGAGTACGTAGCGTGACACAGTGTTAAATTGCATTTTTTGATTACCATCAGCGTAGGGAAAAGGTGCATAAATTAAAGCTAAAGCACCAGGAGGCATAATTGATTTGTCGGTGGCGATCGATCTTTCTGCCGTTAATGGTACGCTAAGGCTACCCGTCGCTGGATGACCGTAGTTTTCTTGAAAAAATACAAAACTGCGATCGCGCGGTAAATAATTATCTAATTCCTGGGGATTTTGGTGAAAATATTGCAAAATCACTGGCATAGTCAAATTTTCTAACGGCAACTTTTCATCATCTGCCAAAGCCTTGCCAATGCTGCTATAGTTATAAGCTGTATTTCCAGCATAACCAACAGTGGTAATCGTACCATCGGTTAATCGCAGTTTAGCCGATCCTTGAATTTGAATAAAGTAAGCTTCTAAGCGATCGCGCAACCAAAACAATTCTAATCCCTTTAATTTACCTTTGCTTGCTTGCAAACCATCTTTTCCTTCCAACTGTTGTCTAGTAGGATGAGGTTTTGCCCAAGATTTAAAATTGGGAGGTAAACGATAAATAGGATAGCGATATTCTGCTGTCGGTGTTCGACTAGCATCATAAACTGGCTCATAATAAGCAGTAAACAATACATTTCCTAAACCATCTCTACCGATAGACTGGTAAAGGACAAACTCTTTTTGTACCATCGACCAAAGTTGTGCTGCGTCACGAGAAGTTCTCACCAACTGGCGAAATCTTGTTAAACTGCGAATTACGCGATCGCGAGTTATTCCTGGAATCCTATACTTTTGATAATCACTAATTGATTTGGCAGAAGAGAGATAACGTAAACTATTATCGATCGATTTTAATAAGGCAATTTGATCTCCAGCTTGCTGATTTTCCCCCCAAATTTGGTCATCTAAACCCATATAATCAGGTAAAGTCTTTGCTACAGGTAACAAAACTGGTAAACTATTAGGAGGTTTCAGAGAATCTCTAAGCAAAATTTGTGGATCGGGAAGTTCTGGAATTAATAAATTTGATGATACCGGATTAATGTTTACATATTGCTGCCAAAAAGTTAACACTAATCCATAAGCAATCATCAATAATCCCACATTCAAAATAATCAATGTTAGAGTCTTTCTCATATACAGAAGACACTGGAACAAAAGGGTAAAGAAACTCTGCTTTGACGGATTTTAGGGAAAAAATACAGACCTCTTGCCAAGATATACAATCTCTATCTTCATCTGTGTTTATCTGTGGATATCTGTGGTAAAAAAATCAAAAATTCTGACTTTGGCAACAAGTCTAATTAACAACTTTCCCAGTCCCCATTACCCACCAGAGAAGATTGCCACCATTGGTTATTTTTAACTAATGTATGAACTTGCCATTCCGGGGAAGTTTCAGGAAAATCAGCGCGATAGTGACCGCCACGACTTTCGGTGCGGAAAACAGCACTTTTAAGGATTAAGTATGCCACATCTAAAAGATTTCGCGTCTCTCCCCAAAGCTTAATTTGTGCTTCTATGTCCGGGATATTTAACAAAACTGACTGCGAGGGTTGTAAGTTTTGGAAGAACTGACTAAACTCCAAAGTAGCAAATTCTTTTTGCCACAATTCTACCTGAGCGATCGCACTTTCTAACTCATCCCCTCGCCGCGAAATCCCCGCACACCGCCACATCAACTGCGGTAACTCTTCGCGAATTATTTTAACTAAAGAAGGCAGAAAGGCAAGGGGCTCTAGAGGCAGAGGGGCAGAGGAGAAAGAGGAACTCTCCGCTTCCCCTTGTCCCCTTGTCCCCTTATTTCCTGCTGCGCTCTCAATCTGCAAATTACTCATTTGTGCGCCAAACACGATACACTCTAGCAGAGAATTACTCGCCAAACGGTTAGCGCCGTGAACTCCCGTACTAGCAGTTTCTCCTACAGCATATAATCCCGGAATAGAAGTTTGATTCATTAAATCAACTAAAATTCCTCCCATCCAATAATGAGCAGCCGGAGAAACAGGAATTGGTTCTGAGAATACATCAATTCCCCAATGTTGACAAACTTGGATAATATTGGGAAATCGATGGCGAATTTGTTCCGGGGGAATCGGGCGTAAATCTAGCCAACCATGCGGTTCCCCTGTATGTTGTAAATGGTGAAAAATCGCTCGACTGACAACATCTCTAGGAGCAAGTTCACCCTTTGGATGATAATCAAAAGCAAAACGGTAGCCTTGAGAATCGATTAAATGAGCACCTTCACCGCGTACAGCTTCACTAATTAAAAAATGTGGTGCATCGGGTTTCATTAAAGCTGTAGGATGAAATTGGCAGAATTCCAAATCTCGGACGATCGCACCCGCACGATAAGCTAAAGCTACACCATCGCCAGTACTAACAGCCGGATTAGTCGTTTGAGAAAATACTTGTCCCCCACCACCAGTTGCTAACACCACAGCTTGAGCACTCACCCAAAGTAACTCACCTTGGTAAATTAAACTTACCCCTTGACAATGCCCATTTTCTGAGAGCCAAAGATCCAAAACAAAAGCTGGCGAAAGCACTTGAATATTTGGGCGTTCCAAAACTTGAGTCGTTAGAGTGCTGACAACAGCCCTTCCCGTAGTATCAGCAGCATGAAGCACGCGAGGACGGGAGTGTGCAGCTTCTAAAGTCAAGGCTAAACGATCGCCCTTGCGATCGAAACCCACTCCCATTTGTACCAAAGAATCAATACAACTAGGTGCTTGTTCCACCAAAAACTTTACCGCTGCTAACTCACAAAGACCAGCCCCAGCTTGCATAGTATCTTCAATATGTAATTGAGGTGAATCACTCGGATCGATAACTGCGGCGATTCCGCCTTGCGCCCAATCACTAGCAGATAGAGGTAAGCTATCCTTAGTAATTAGACCCACTTGTAAAGATTCTGGCAAACAAAGTGCTGTATAGAGGCCAGCAGCACCCGCCCCAACGACTAAAACATCAAATCTATTAGCTAAAGTAGTGGAAATAGAAGAGTGCAAAAACAACTCCCAGAAAAACTTTACTTACACAGTACTGTAAAACCAAAATTTTTGATTTGAGATTTTCCTAATTCTTCCGACCTAATCCTCAAGAGCGATCGCGCAGTTAGCTAAAATACCATTACTTCTATATTTGAGACGATTGAGGATCAACGTCAAACAGAAGCGAAATTTTTACACTATTACTTGAGTTTCCATGAAGAAGCCTTATCTCGCCGCCGCCATTCAGATGACCAGTGTACCTGATTTAGAAAAAAATCTGATTCAGGCAGAAGAATTAATCGATCTCGCCGTGCGTCGGGGCGCAGAATTAGTCAGCTTACCAGAAAACTTCTCCTTTATGGGCGAAGAAAAAGATAAAATTGCTCAAGCAGAAACGATCGCGCAAAAAAGCGAAAAATTTCTCAAAACAATGGCGCAACGCTTCCAAATCACCATCTTAGGCGGCGGATTTCCCGTACCCTTAGATAATGGCAGAGTTTACAACACTGCTTTACTCATCGATGCCAATGGTACAGAACTCGCCTGTTACCAGAAAGTACACTTATTCGACGTAGACTTACCCGACGGTAACACCTATCGTGAATCCAGCACCGTCATGGCTGGAACGCGCATTCCCCCCATTTATCCCTCTAAAGAATTGGGAAATCTCGGACTTTCCGTATGTTACGACGTGCGTTTCCCCGAATTGTACCGTCACTTATCCCAAATGGGAGCCGAAGTCCTATTTGTTCCCGCAGCCTTCACCGCTTACACTGGTAAAGACCATTGGCAAGTGTTATTACAAGCTAGAGCGATCGAAAACACCTGTTACGTCATCGCACCCGCCCAAACAGGTAGACATTATGCTATGAGACAAACGCACGGACACGCCATGATCGTAGATCCTTGGGGAGTAATTTTAGCTGATGCCGGGGCCGATCGACCAGGAGTAGCCATAGCAGAAATTGACCCCCAGCGCCTTGAACAAGTCCGCCGTCAAATGCCCTCACTGCAACACCGAGTTTTCATGTAAATTAACGATTTTCTCGTACTTTATTTATTGGTGAAATGTTTGATGTATAAGCAATTGCAGCCCCCAGTGCCTAATCCCCAGTCCCCATACCCTCAAAAGGTTAGTTTTATCTGATTCCCTGCCCTACTAAACTAATGAGTAACACCACTGAAAAATTGAGCTAGTTTCATGGTTAGTTCTCGACCATCTCCACCAAAAAGTAAATTACTCAACTGGTGGGAATCCCTCACTCCATTGTCGCGCCTACTAGTAATTGCCCTAGCAGCACCACTTACCGTGTTAAATGCTTGGGCATTTTCCGAAATTTTCGGTTATTTTGAATCACTGTTCGTCATTCTGCTAGTAGCTTCCCTATTAGCTTTCCTCCTCAGCTATCCGGTAGACTGGTTAGAACAACGCGGAGTCAACAGAGCGCAAGCAGCGATTTTTGTGTTCTTACTCACTGTGTTTATTTTAGTAGGAGTGGGAGTAACACTGGTGCCACTTGCTTTTACCCAAGCCCAACAATTAGTAGCAAGATTACCAGAATGGATCGACTCAGGACAACGCCAACTAGTAATGATCAACGAAAGAGTTGACATAGTAGGTCTACCCCTCAGTTTAGATGGATTAATCTCCCAAATTAACGATCGCTTAAAAGCCAACCTGCAAAACATAGCCGGAAGAACCCTCAATCTCGCCTTAAACCTCACAGTATTAACTGTAGTTAGATTGCTAGATGTTTTACTGACAATAGTAGTAACCTTCTACTTACTCCTCCACAGCAAAGATATTTGGGTCAGTTTAATTCAGTGGCTACCTGCACGCATCCAACAACCATTCTCCCAAACTTTGCGATCGAGCTTTCAAAACTACTTCACCGGACAAATCATCCTAGCCACCTGCATGGCTTCTGGATTAATCTCCGTTTTCCTATTACTGAAAGTACCCTTTGGCTTGTTGTTTGGCCTGACAATTGGTTTAATGGCACTCGTACCCTTTGGTGGTTCTGTCGGAATCGGACTAGTCACCTTTCTCGTTGCCTTAAGAGACATTGGACTAGCCTTGCAAGTCCTAGCCGCCGCCCTCATTGTCCAACAAATAGTGGAAAATATCATCGCACCCAGAGTTTTAGGCAGTGTCACAGGATTAAATCCATTTTGGGTATTCATTGCCATCCTAACAGGAGCCAGAATCGGCGGACTCTTAGGAGTAGTAGTAGCAGTACCCACCGCAGTAGTCATCAAAGAAGCACTAATCTCAATACGTTCCGTCAGAAAAGCTGACGAAGCCCAACACAATACTCACACCAATCACACCAGCAAAGATCACTCTGCCATAATCAAACCTAACAACGATACCACCTCCCCCACTAACACTCAACCCACACCAACCGAATCAGCTCTCGAAATCAAAGATTAAAAAGTCCGTTGTAACGACTTCAGTCGTTTCCAAGCTAAGCAGAATACGATTAAAGTCGCCACAACAAACCAACTCAACAGTCCGTTGTAACGACTTCAGTCGTTTCCAAGTTGAGCAGAATACGACTAAAGTCGCCACAACAAACCAACTCAACATTCCGTTGTAACGACTTCAGTCGTTTCCAAGTTGAGCAGAATACGACTGAAGTCGCCACAACAAACCAACTCAACATTCCGTTGTAACGACTTCAGTCGTTTCCAAGCTAAGCAGAATACGACTGAAGTCGCCACAACAAACCAATAAAAAAACGAGTAGCTACAAAAGCTACCCGTTATACTTACGTAAATTACTAAATTAGCAAAGTCGCAAATTAGACGTTTGCAGTAGTCTTGGTGACAACGTTCAATTCACCCTTGGCATACTTAGCCGCATAATCATCCAAAGACATTTGCTTGATTTTGCTCGCATTACCAGCAGTACCGAAAGCTACATAACGTTCAGCACAAACTTTCTGCATATACTTGATCGAAGGCTTCAGGAAGTGACGGGGGTCAAATTCACTGGGTTTTTGAGCTAATGCTTCCCGTACCGCCGCAGTGATAGCCAAACGGTTGTCGGTGTCAATATTTACTTTCCGAACACCACTCTTAATGCCCTTTTGGATTTCTTCCAAAGGTACACCATAAGTCTCAGGAATTTGACCACCGAACTGGTTAATCAAGTCTAGTAAATCTTGAGGTACAGAGGAGGAACCGTGCATTACCAAGTGAGTGTTAGGTAAGCGGCGGTGAATTTCTTCAATCCGGCTGATAGCTAAGATTTCACCAGTTGGCTTGCGAGTAAACTTGTAAGCACCGTGACTGGTACCAATAGCCACCGCCAAAGCATCAACTTGAGTTTGTTCCACAAAGTCAACAGCTTCATCAGGGTCGGTCAACAGTTGGTCATGAGATAATGTACCTTCAAAACCGTGACCGTCTTCTTTGTCACCCTTTCCAGTTTCTAAAGAACCCAAGCAACCTAGTTCGCCTTCAACGCTAACACCGATCGAGTGAGCAACGTTTACTACTTCACGAGTAACATTGACATTGTACTCGTAGCTAGCAGGAGTCTTGGCATCAGCTTCTAAAGAGCCGTCCATCATTACGCTAGTAAACCCATTTTTCATGGCTGAGTAGCAAGTAGATGGCGCGTTGCCATGATCTTGGTGCATTACAATGGGAATCTCAGGATAGGTTTCCACTGCCGCTAAAATCAAATGGCGAAGAAAATTTTCTCCAGCGTATGAGCGAGCGCCACGAGAAGCCTGTAAAATCACGGGGCTATTTGTTTCTTTAGCAGCCAGCATGATCGCTTGGATCTGCTCCATATTATTAACGTTGTAAGCTGGAATACCGTATCCATTTTCAGCAGCGTGATCCAACAGCAGCCTCATTGGTACAATCGCCATAAGTGGTCCTCCTATATTTGGTTGCTCAGCTAATTGGGTTTGTACAATCTTAAATCATTAGGATAATCTTAAGATATTTTGCGACTCAATGGAATCTCTTCTAGGAATTTTTGCTCAGATTGCTCAGAAAGGGGAAAGGGAAAGTTTTCCAGTTGTAGGGGCGGTTGAGAGTAAAGTATGTTGATTACCAAACAGATAAGATATCAGCAAAACTCGCCCAAGAGAGAGTTTCGAGTTTTGAGTTACAGAGTTTTCTTGCTCTGGAACCCCTGGAACCTCTCTGCTCTGCTGCAATTAATAAGAGGACTATAAAATTAAAAAATGGGTCGCCCGGGATTCGAACCCGGAACTAATCGGTTAAAAGCCGAGTACTCTACCGTTGAGTTAGCGACCCGTGTTATTTATCGTTTTCGCAACGTTTATCACAATAGCACAGTTTTTTTGGAAAATGCAAGGGGTTAAGGAAAAAGTTTTTTTATTTGATGCGATCGGCTTGAGTCATATCATTAATGATGAGGCTTCCAAAGATTGCAAAAACACTAAGTCCGATCGCTAACTGATAGAGTGGTGTATTTTATGGAAACTCTGCTCGTTTCGCTGTTGCCGTACATCATCGGCAGCGCCGTTGTGCCATTGCAAATCATCATTTGTTTGCTATTCCTGAAAAGCGACAGACAAGGACTGTTTAAGGCTATAGCATATTTCGCTGGAATGACTATTACTCGTCTGCTACAAGGATTGATTTTTGGCTTGATTTTCATCGATGCTGCGGCATCTGCTGAGGCAAGCAGCGATAAGAATCTGGTGATTTCCACATTGCTTTTGGTACTCGGTATCTTGTTATTTATCGCAGCTTATAAAAAGTGGCGCGGTCAGGATGACCCAGATGACCCACCGCCAAAGTGGTTAACTACGATCGACAGTTCAACCCCTGTCAAGGCGTTTGGGATTGGTCTGGGACTGCCATTGATTGCACCTAAGTTATGGGTTTTTACTCTGAGTGTGTTGGCTACGATCGCAGCAGCACAATTGGGACAACCTTCTAGCACGATCGCATTCTTACTCTTCATTTTACTCGCCCAATCTTTGCTGTTGCTCCCGATCTTGATTCGTATCCTCATGCCCCAAAAATCGAAATCCTTACTGGATAGTATTTCTGCCTGGTTGACCAAAAATAACCGTTCTATAGTTATTGTCGTTTCTTTAGTTTTCGGTTTGTTGTTTTTGAAATCCGGTATCAGCGGATTGCTTTGATAGCAGGTTAATCAGATTCTCAGCTGAGGGTGACAGTGAGAGCAACTACTGTTTCTATGGAAGCTTCTGGCTCTAAAATAATCAGTTGTTCGCCTGTGTTCATGGCGTTGCGAGGGGCAGTCCAAGGTTCTAGGCAATAGAAATCTTTGCCTTTGACAGTCCAAAATACAACCCTAGTGTAAGCATCGTCGTAACTTAAATGCAGGTGGAATTTGCGGCTTTTATCGGTCACGCTGGCGGAAACTTCGGTTAAATCGCGAAATGCGACATCTATTTCATCACTTTCATAGTCAAAGCTGCCTGTAAATGGGTGGATTGTTTTATTTCGTTGGTCTTGGTATTCAGTTGAGGGAATCTGGAACTCTAGCTGCGTTTTATCTAAGGTGGCAAAGTAAGGATGCAGTCCTGTGGAAAAGGGCATAGATTCAGCAGATTTATTGGTGTAACTTTGCCGAATTTCTAAGGCGTTGCCTTTGAGTTGGTAGGTGAAGATAACCTCAAAGTCGAAAGGATAAAGCTGTTTTGTGTAGTCGTTGCTGTCTAAACGCAGGGTGATGCTGGCGCATTCTTGGGTTTCTTGGTCTATGACTTCCCAAGGTAAGTCACGGGCAAAACCATGTTGTTTAAGTTGATATTCTTTGCCGTGAATGGTGTAGATGTTATCAGGTAAGTTGCCGCAGATGGGAAATAAGATGGGTATTCCGCCTCTTACGGTTAAGTCGGGATTGGCAAATCTTTCGGCATCTAAATAGAGAATTTCTTCGTCCCGTAGCTGCCATCGGGTGATGATTCCGCCTCTTTCTGGTACGACTTCGATGCGGGATTGGGCTTGATGGTCAGAGAGAATGTAGGTTTTGTATTGCTGTTGTTGTACTGCGATCGCAAACTCCATAATACTCTCCCGATCGATCAAAATTTGTTGATTTCACTACTTTACAAGAGATCGATCGCTACAAATCAACACTCAGACATTATCTCTCTTTATAATCTTTACCAGCTTTTTTAATTAGCCCTGACTGTCTTCACACGATCTTAACAGTAACCCAGATAAGCTATTAGATAGATTAATTTATCAGTTGCAGTCTTAAACTTAAACATGGTAGCAAAAACTGAAACATCAATGTTTGAAATCTGCTATTTAAAAGCCTCAGTGACTCAAATCACAATTTAATAGAGGAATTTATCACAACTTGCTACCGCTCTCTGTCATTTACTGCTAAAAGCAGATGTTTAAGATTAGTATTGACGGTTAACGCATCAAGGATGCTCAGGAAGTAGTTATGATTCGTTCACTGGTTAAGTCAGCTTTTCAAACAGGGTGTTTAAGTGTTGCTTCAGAAGGTCTGATTGGGCAAGTTCTCGCTCATAAAGGCTATCAATCCGCTGACTTAGATGCCCTCTATTCCTTGTACAATGCAGTCAGCTCCGGTCAAATTGAGCGAGAGGCACGCGGGGCAGTCACACAATCTCTAATAGAGTACGTGGAACCCTGTCCAGAAGATACGCATCTAACTAAAATTTCTGGTTGGGGGGATGTAGTGTATTCATAGATACATTAAACCAAACCTAACTGGGATTTAATGATACACAAGGACTAACGGCAAAAGTCCGCTCAGGCAAATTGCCGTTAGACAGATTAGATGGTCTGTAAATATGAAAAAATTACTCTTTTATTTGCAATTTTAAAATTTACTCTTGAGATTGCTTTGTGATTGGTACAGGTAAATACACTTCACAAGCAAAAAGTAATGAAGTAAAAAATAAATAAATATTATGCTTTGTTAGGGCCTAATGCAGATTTGCTCAGTTTAGCAAGAAATAAAAATCATTTCCCCAAGGGGAAAGATTGGCAATTATTAGGGGCAAATGCTAATAGCTTTGATTGGTGCTGGTTTTGAGACACCTAAGCTTGATAAATAATTTGTCATTTGTACAGTTTGCTGCGGTGATTACTACAAATATGGTAGTTTTCCCTAGACTAATAAAACCGAAGTATTGATAGAATAAAAGGTATCTGTATAATGGCGTTTCCACTCACTCGATCGAATCCCGTTAAACGCTTCTATCCTTAAATGATTACTACCACCGTTGCCGTAAAACTAAAAAATTTTTTTCCCCCTGCTATCTGTTGCTCAATTCGAGATAAACTTTTTCTAACCTTAGCATCAGATAAACATCAGGATGTTGTCTGCAAGGGCAGCAACAATTTATGCTGAGGTGCCTAGATCTCGATGGTTACACCTCTGAGAATGTGGCTTTAGATGAAATGGCTGACTAAATGTGAAGTAATTTTCCTGAAGTCAGTCGCCAAAGATAGATTAACAAACTAAGCAGTTGAAGAGTTCCCTGTTCAGGAGAAACAATATATGCTACACCGCAAGATATATCAACTCTGTTGCGATGGTCGAGAAGTCTGTGTGTTCTTGCGGGACCAGCAACGTTGGATTGAACGCGCCCGAATTATCGATATTGAGGGAGATTTAGTAACTTTGCGCTATGAGACAGACGAAGATGATGAAGTCTCTTCCTGGGAAGAGATGGTACGCTTAGAAAGTATCGGTGCCGTGAGTCAAAAATTAGCTTCCGTACCAAGAGGGAATGTCGAACCTCTAGTGTCAGATGATTGTCCAGAAGCAGAGCAAATCCGCAATCATTTCCCAGATTCTAATTTAGATTAATTAGAGTTATCGCCGTTTTCCCGTTCTACCTTCAAAGAAGGTTCAAATACAGGACAATATCCGTCCGGTGTCACTTTAAAATCAAATAAAGGTGATGCCGGATTTCGGCAACGTTGCCCCCGCATATAACGGCAATTCCCACAGCAAGCTAGGTCAGCGGGTAAGCGATCGCTTCTTTGAGTCAATAATTCTCGTTGAGTTAACCCGCGCAATACCAGTTCCTCACCTTGCCAACGTGCTTCCACTAAACCAGTATCAGCAAAATTTTGCCAGCGGGGGTCAGCGGTAATTGTGTCTGGTAAATTAATAGTAACTATTGTCCCTAATTCAGTGAGTTCGCCTTCGTAGTTGGTTTCTGGGGCGGCAGGTTGTAAAAATGTTTCACCGATCGGCAGTTCTACTAGCGTACCAGCGTTGGGGGAATGTAAATGGTAGCGGTTTTGTAACTCCTCTAAGCTAGTTAAATCTGCCAAATAAGTGGGAGAACCGTGAACAAAGACGACGTGCTGCGGGCGCAAATTATGGATCAGCTGGGTTGTACCTGGGCCATCACAATGTTGAGCTAAAAGGTAACTTTCCACGCTGAGAATACCAGAATTATTTGTGTGTATCTGATAATCTTCTATTGTTGAGCGTCCCGGTCTTTGCGGTAATAAAACTACCCAAGCTTCCGCATTGGGATAAAGATACTGACTCAAATCAACTGATTCATCAGTTAGCACGATACAGCTAGTTTTTCCTAGCTGGGGAACTTGTTCTGGTTGTAGGCGGCGGACACGGGGGCGCACTCGTTCATCCCAAAATAAAGGTTGGTGACGAGAAAAGTTTTGCACTGAAGCCGGAAGATGCGGTAATAGTTCCAGGTAAGCATCGCATCCAGCGGCAACTGTCCCATCTACCCAAATATCTAAGTCCCGACCTGTAAATAGGTGGTGACTTCGCAACAACATCAGGATTTCTTGACCTAATCCTAAAGCTGGTACTGGCATGAGGATGGATTTTCCAGCACTAACGGCGCGACTAATCCGTTCTGCGAGTTGGTTTTCTTGCTGGCGGCGGTGGGGGTGACGTGCAGTGCCGTAGGTGCCTTCAATAATCAGAATATCAGGTTCAACTCCCCGTAAAGTATCGAGGGGTAAACCTTCGACTAAGCGAGAGTTGGAGAGGAAGAAGTCGCCTGTGTAGAGGAGTGTGTAGCTGCGGCGGTGAGTGGTGTAGGTGAGGCGGATCGATGCGGCACCTGGTAAGTGTCCAGAGGGGAATAGTTCGGCACAAAGTCCATCGTGAAATTCGACTGGCGATCGCCAAGGTAAAGCTTGACAAAATGGGGGTATTTTCTTGGGGTCTAACTCCGGCCAGTTGAGCGGCAATAATTGAGTTGTGACTTCACTGGCATAAATTGGTAGCTGGGGAAAAGCTTGATGTAAAGCTAATAAACCTTTGGCATGATCGGGATGGGCGTGGCTACATAACACTACGTCAGCTGGTGGTATTTTTTTGTTAGGCGCTAGCAAAGCTGAAATGTCAGCCATGCCACAATCTAAAAGAATGCGATATGGCCCCATCCGCAGGAGTAGACAAATTCCCTCGCCTGCGTGATTGACACTATAGGGCAAGCATTCTAGCTCTATCACGATGCCTTCCGATACTTTTTCGCTAACTTGGGATTGATAAAGTAAAAAGGCAAAGAGCGAATGGGAAAAATACTGAGTGTTGAGTTTTGCCTCTTTACTTTTGGCTGATATAAACTCTCTAAAATGTGGCTACAAATCGATCTCTGCGTCCTCGTGCGGTGTCAATCTTCTGTAGCAAACTTTCGGAGAAAGGATATTATTTAGTGGGCTGTTCCGTTACCGTGATAGTTATCTGTATCGTAGAATCCATTTTTGGTGCCGAAAAAGAGACTCGACAGGATAAAAATGACGGTTAGGGCTAGAAGAACAATTTTGATGTCCATCGGGATATCTCTGGATTAGATAAATACGGTGGCTGAATTCTAGCAATAAAGTATCGTCCAGAACAAGCGTCTATGGATTGTAGATTTTGGATTTTAGATTTTAGATTGACTAGCTTTAAACCTGTGCCTTCTTTCTTCTGATTGACTGATTGTGGATTGGCAGGATAAGGGATAGCATAGAAATACTGGTACTCTGCCATATCTTTGCTGTTTGTATCAGTGTCGAATTCAGTTGTTTAAATTCATGGACAAAAGTCCATTATCTGACAGTATTATCCTCCCCTAAGCTGGTGAGTTTTGTCTCCCGGCGCGGGGGAGACTAGGAGGTGGAATGCTGACACAGGAAGGGCGTGTGGCGCTAGAGGATATTGCTGATTTAAATCAGTTGAAGTGGGAACTTAATTCTTTGCCCGCTGTGGATGTTGGCGATTATATTAGTGATTTGCCGAGAGAACGACGGGCGATCGCTTTTCGTTTATTAAACAAAGCTCAGGCAATAGATGTTTTTGAATATTTGCCACAGGAAGTGCAGGAAGAGTTGATTGGTTCGCTGCATGATACTCATGTATGTCAAATTGTGGAGGCAATGCGACCTGATGACCGGGCAGAATTATTTGATGAGCTTCCAGCAGGAGTGGTAAAACGATTGGTACAACAACTCAGTTCGGCGGAACGACAAGCGACTGCGACTATTTTGGGTTATCCAGAAGCTACCGCAGGTCGGGTGATGACGACTGAGTATGTACGTTTACGGGAGGGTTTGACGGTTGGCGAAGCTTTAAGCAAAATTCGGTTAAGTGACCAGGATAAGGAAACGATTTACTATGCTTACGTGACGGACAATAACCGCAAGTTGTTGCAGGTGGTGTCGTTGCGGCAGTTGTTGTTTTCAATTCCTGATGCTTTGATTCGCGATGTTGCTAGCAATCGGGTGATTAAAGCTTATACGGAAATGCCTCAAGAAGAGGTGGCGCGATTGATGCAGCGTTATGATTTGATTGCGTTGCCTGTGGTCGATCGCGAAGACCGTTTGGTGGGTATTGTCACGATCGATGATGTCATCGATATTTTAGAGGAAGAAGCTACCGAGGATATCCAAAAGTTAGCCGGGGTAGGTGGTGGCGATGAGGAAGCTTTGTCTCCGCCTTTGGTGACGATTCAGAATCGTTTACCTTGGTTGTTGGGGGTGATGGCGTTGTATATTGGGGCGGCAAGTGCGATCGCGCCTTTTCAAGCTGTAATTTCCCAAGTGCCAGTGTTAGCGGTAATTATGCCGATTTTTTCTAATACTGGGGGAACTGTGGCGATTCAAGCTGTAACTGTGACTATTCGCGGTTTAAGTGTAGGAGAAGTTACGCCTTTAGATACCCTAAAAATTTTACGTAAGGAAATTTTAGCGGCGTTAGGAACTGCTACAGCTTTAGGTTTAGCACTGTTTCTACTCTCGTTTATTTGGACTACTCCAGGTTCTAGATGGGTGGGTATAATCGCAGGATTAGTAATGGCAATTAATGTCTTTGTTGCTGTGATTTTGGGTACTTTGTTACCTATGGGAATTAAGCGATTAAAACTCGATCCGGCGATGATGAGTGGGCCCTTATTAACTACTACTTTGGATGCAGTAGGATTTATAATTTTCCTGTCTTTAATTTCGTTAGCTGTTCATGTGTTTGGTTTCAAAGCTCATTAAGGAGACTGGGGAAAGGCAGAAGGCAGAAGGCAGAAGGCAGAAGGTAAGAAAGGATAAAGGTTATCTTTTCTCCTCATCTCCCCTTCCCCTTGTCCCTTTGTCTCCTATGCTATCTGCCTGTAATTGGGTAAGAAAAAATAAAGTTAGACCAAAAAGTGCGATGCTTTCACCCAATAATTCTGTTAATTCTTCAATTGTATCTTTCACTGAATTGACGATCGCAGTTGTGGAATTAAGACTAATTTTTGGGTAGTTCATGCCGCCGCCAACAGGATGCTAATGTTAACAAAAAACCGATCGCAAACAGTTTAAAAGCAGCATATACAATGGGTATGGTTCTGGGTATATCAAAATCAAAATTGCTGAAAGATTTACCAAATAAGATACTGCTAATTAGATAGATGGATGCCAAGGTGAGATCGATCGCAATTAAATAAAGCAAGAGTACTTTCTTGGTAGATTGCAGAATTTTTAATGTATTCTTATGCTTCATTTTTAGCTTTCGGGTTCAGCACTGTTTTAATAGTGACTAATAATTCTTCAGTAGTGAATGGTTTAGAAAGAAACCCTTTGACTTGCTTACTTGTGCCTTCGGCATTTACAGAATTAGCTGTTAGTCCACTCATGGCTATGATTTTTAAATTAGGGTTGATTTTTTGTAATTGTTTTATGGTTTTATAGCCATCCATATTGGGCATCATCATGTCTAGTAATACTAAACTAATTTTGGCTTTATTTTGTTTGTATGTAGCGATCGCTTGTTGTCCATCACCAGCAGAAATTACTTTATAACCATGAGTTTCTAATGAGGTTCTAGTAATATCAAGGATGGCAGATTCATCATCAACTAAGAGAATTAATTCTCCTGCACCTTTCGGTAATTTTGTTTCTTCTATTTGCTGATTTTCTTGAACTTCTAATGCTGGTAAATAAATCTTAAATTCAGTACCTTTTCCGATTTCACTATAAACATTGATAAAGCCGCCGTGACTTTTAATAATCCCCAATACTGTGGATAAGCCAAGTCCTGTACCTTTACCAAGTTCTTTGGTAGTAAAGAATGGTTCAAAAATGCGATCGATAACTTCTGGAGGAATTCCGATTCCGGTATCTGCTATGGTAACAACAATATATGCTCCAACTTTAGCATCAATGTTGAGTTTAGCATAATTTTCATCAATCATAATATTTTCGCCACAGATGCTCAAAGTGCCACCATTGGGCATAGCATCGCGAGCATTTACACAAAGATTCATTAATACTTGATGTAGTTGTGTGGCATCTCCCAAAACAGTCCAAAGTTCTGCGGATAAATCAATATATAATTCTATTGATTTGGGAAAAGTTTCTCTAGCAATATGACGGATTTCTGCTATTAAATGTCTGACTTGAACGATCGTGCGATCGCCTTGAATTCCCCGCCCAAAAGATAGCACTTGTTTGACTAATTCTGCACCTCTTTTAGAATTAGCTTTCAGAATCGGCAATAGTCGCATACTCCGTTCATCTTTTAATTGTAGTTCGAGGAGTTGCACAGCCATTAAAATTGGAGTTAAAATATTATTTAAATCGTGAGCAATACCACTAGCTAAAGTTCCCAGACTTTCCATACGTTGGGCGCGAAGGAATTGAGCTTCTAGTTGTTTTTTTTCGGTAATGTCTGTGTTTACTACTAAAATTGATTTAGGTTTTCCTGCTTCATCATAGACTAATGTCCAGCGACTTTCGACAATAATTTCTTGACCATTTTTAGTAACTTTACGGAGTTCTCCTTGCCATTTTCCTTTTTCTAAGAGAGTTTGTTGAATTTGCTGCCGATCGATCGGATTCTTATATAAAAAATCATTAGCATTTTTGCCAATCGCTTCTGCTGCTGTCCAACCATAAAGCCGTTGGGCACCCTGATTCCAAAATAGAATTTGATGATTAATATCTTTTACAAAAATCGCATCAGTGGCAATATCTAAAAGGGCAGCTTGTTCCCGAATTTTTTGTTCTGATTGCATTCTTTGGGTAATGTCTTTCATGAAACAATGATGCCCAATAAATTGCTTTTCTTCGTTGTAAGCAGCTACCATAACTATCTGCTTATAAAAATGGGAACCATCTTTACAAATACCTCTGGCTTCAACTTCTACTTTGCCTTTTTCTAGCATTTCTTGGTAAGCATTATTTAGTTTTTCTAAATCTTCGGGAGGTAAAGTTTTTTGCCAGAACATTCCTAACATTTCTTCTGGTTCATATCCACAAGCATTAGCATAAGCTTTATTAACAACACGATAACAACCATTGGCATCTAAGCGAGAAATTCCTTCCACAGCATTTGCTAGCGCCATACTCATTTCTCGCAATTCTACTTCGGCTTGTTTGCGCTTAGTAATGTCGGTAGCAGTACCTAATATTTGATAAGGTAAACCTTCATGAGTTCTGCTAAAAACTACATCTCTACTAATTAACCAACACCATTCACCGTTGGCGCGTTGCATCCGATATTCACTTTCAATTACTTCTCCATCTTTCGCTGCCGCTAAACGGTTGAAACTTTCTTGGCGTTTAGGCAAATCTTCTGAATGAACTAGTTTCTGCACTAAACCTTCTATTTGTTGAATTTCTGTAGGACTATAACCCAAAATTTCTGTTATCCGTTGATTGACATAGATAATTCTGTCAAAAATTAAGTCATAGAGATAGAGTATTTCTGGTGTAGCATCAGCTATTTGTTGAAATAAACGTTGATTTTCCCAAAGGGCTTGTTTAAAGATTTGCTGTTCGGTGATATCCTGATTAAGAACAATTGCCCCAATAATTTCTTGTCGATCGTTTCTTAAAGGGATAGCCGAATTCAAAATGGTTTTCCGAGTGCGATCAAAACGTTGAATATCGATGCACTCATTTAAGGTAATTTTTCCGGTAGTTATTGCTAAATAAGGAGCCCATTCTTGAGATTCTATCGGCTTACCTGTATCTGTCCACCAAGCTTTAAATTGCTGAGAGTTCGTAGAGTCAGGAGAGTCTAATCCAAAGCTTAAATTTGCTAAACCAAAATTCTCTTGTTTCCCACCCCAAATCTGACAGGCTGCGGGATTTGCTTGTAAAATATTACCTTGTTTATCTGTAATCCAAACTCCTACAGGAATGGCATTTAAAACTTTTCGCAACAACTCTTCTTGTTGAGTTGGGGATACTTGATGCTCTTTTAATAATACCTCTGCTTGTTTTCTTTCAGTTTGTTTATAATCAGTGCTGAATTTTATTTTTTTTGTTTCATATTCACTGTTGATATACTTCAGTTTGGCAATGGTATTCTTTAATTCCAAAGTATTAACTACTTGACGAGCTAGAGCTTGCAATGCTTCAATTTGTTTAGCAGTAATTTCTCTAGGTTTTTGGTCTATTACGCAAAGAGTCCCGATCGCTTTTCCTCCGGCTAAAATTAGCGGTATACCTGCGTAAAATCTGATAAAAGGATAGGTTGTGACTGCTGGATTATTTTTAGCACGCTCATCATTTAAAGTATCTGCAATAATCACTAAGCCGCCTTCTTGAAGACAAATCGGGCATAAACCTACATCTATTGGCACCCCTGTTACTTCTATTCCTACTTTGGCTTGAAAGCATTGTCTGTCATTAGCAATTAAATTAATAATTGCTATAGGTGTATGACAAATTTGTGCCGCTAGATGAACAATGTCATCAAATCCTACTTGAGCATCTGTACTGACTATCTCATACTGATGTTGTAGTTCTAGCCTTTTGGTTGGATTGCTAGGTAGTGCAGTTTTAATTTTTACTTTTTCCATAGCAGTGGTGTAGTATATTAAACATGATTTTGTGAAAAGTTTTCTTTACTCTGTGAACAAGTTGTGAGAAATTAAATTTCATGAATAAGATTTTTATCATCCGATAATTTACTTGTAACTTGTTTTACCTTATTTCTGTTGGCACTTACCTCGGTGATTATTCTAGGTTTAACCATTGTATTGAACTAATAAAAAATTTTATGATTGCTTTAAGTTTATACACAGTATGATTTTTCATCTAGGTTCTTACATTATATGGGTAGTATTTGGACACGCGAACACATCATTTCCTTAGCCGATTTCTTGCCAGCAGAGTACGATATCGTTTTGCAGACAGCTGCTAGTTTTCAAGAAGTACTCTCTCGAAGGGTAAAGAAAGTACCGACACTGCAAGGACAGGTGGTAGCTAATTTATTTTTTGAACCATCAACACGGACTCGTAACAGTTTTGAACTAGCAGCTAAGAGACTCTCAGCAGATACACTTAGTTTTGCGCCAGCAAGCTCTTCATTAACTAAAGGAGAAACGATTTTAGATACGGCGAAAACGTACCTAGCTATGGGTACTAATATTATGGTAATTCGTCATCGGGAAGCTGGGGTACCACAAGCGATCGCACAAGAAATGGATCGATTACAATCACAAGTCAGTGTTCTCAATGCTGGCGATGGTCAACATGAACATCCTTCACAAGCATTACTAGATTTGTTTACAATTTGTTCTGTATTAGAGCCAAAACAACCGAAAATTGAACTTTTGCAAAACAAAAAAGTTACAATTGTTGGCGATATTCTTCACTCACGGGTAGCCAGATCTAATATATGGAGTTTAACCGCAGCTGGAGCAGAAGTCCACTTAGCTGGCCCGCCAACTCTCTTACCAAAGCTTTTTGCTGATTGGGTGTCAGAAAATCAGGCAAATTCCGCAATTCCTGAACGTAAATTATTTTTACATTGGGATGTAGAACCTGCATTAAAAGATGCAGATTTTGTCATGACTCTACGCTTACAACGGGAAAGAATGACCCAGCACTTATTACCTAGTTTGCGAGAATATCATCAAAGATATGGTATTACTCGCGCTAGATTAAAGTTATGTAAATCTGGAGTGAAAGTTTTACATCCAGGGCCAGTAAATCGGGGAGTAGAAATTAGTTCTGATTTAATGGACGATCCTGAGTTTAGTTTGATTTCTCAGCAGGTGACGAGTGGTGTGGCAATTCGTATGGCTTTGTTATATCTAATTGGTGGTGCTAAGAGTTAAATACTTTAGGTCTCCGGCTTGTTGAAGAAGTCGGGGGTCTAGAAAGACTAGTGTTTAAAATAATCTTTTTTATCTGTTTGTTATGAATCCTAATGTTGCCAGTTCACTAACTTCTCCGATTCAATCTCATTCAAATGACAGTTTTGCTATTACTTTTGCGCCTTTATCGTTGGAAGAAGTTTACACTTTAGCAGATGATCCTGCTAATGGTGCGATCGTAGTCATGAGTGGGATGGTTCGCAATCAAACTGATGGAAAATCTGTGGTTGCTTTAGAATATCAAGCTTATCAACCGATGGCTTTACAAATATTTGCCCAAATAGCAGCCCAGATTCGTCATACTTGGTTGGATGTAAATCGGGTAGTGATTCATCATCGAATTGGAAAGTTAAAAATTGGGGAAATTAGTGTTTTGGTAGCTGTAGGTTGTCCACATCGATCGGAGGCTTTTGCTGCTTGTCAATTTGCGATCGACACATTGAAACATAACGCACCTATTTGGAAAAAAGAGTGGTATAGCCAGCTAGATGGTAAATTATCTAGCAGTTGGGTGAGTATCGGCGCTTGTGAACAATCAGGAGAAAATTGCTGAAATCCGGGAGATCGTCGTTTATGCCAGGGTTTCCACTGTTGAGCAAAGTCAAAATAGTCATGCACTTGAGCAGCAGATAGCCCGTCTAAAATCAACCGGAGTAGAGTTAGTGCTGATTGATTTGGAGTCAGGTCGTGAAGGCAAAGAGTCCGAATTGGTAAGTTTTTTATTATTAATCTATGACAATATATAAAATTGTATATTTTACATCTATCTATAGATAGTTATTATTACTAAATAACTTTAATTTTCTGATGTTATACCAATTCTAAACTAAGATTTTGAGTAAAGTCACAACAAGATTTTTGTTTATATTTGCCTAAATAAAGACTTATAAGATATTCAAAATTGAAACCTTAAAATTTATTTTTCACTGCTTTTAAGCTTATAATATAATGTTTATAATTGCTCTAATTAATTCCAGCCAAGTACAGCCAATGGTTATACAGTATTTTTTGCTGATAATTTTGGCTAGTGTAAGCGTTAGCAAGACAAAATACCTAGCACTTATATTTAATTATAATAAACTGGTGTTCCTTTAATGCTCGCAAAAATTGGCTTAATTAATACTTTAGCAAGTAAATTTTTAATTTAGCAAAAATTTTTGGTAGACGACCTATGGAATTAAAGCAAAATAGAATCAAGAGAAAAAGAGGAGTTGTATTAACGCCCAAGGGACTCAAGCAATTGCAAGAAGCAATTATTTATAGTGAGATAGTAGAAAATAAAGGCGATCGCTTTACTCTAGAAAAACTATCGCAACGTACAAATATTTCCCCTAAAACTATTAGCCGTTTGTGGTCTTTAAGTAAAGGTGTAGATCAAAAAACTTTAAAATTATGTTTTAATGCGTTTGATTTAGAACTCCAGGATGAATATTATAAATTTGTACAAGATGAGGAGGAAAATCAAACAGAAATCTCAGAACATTTATTAGAGAATTCTTATATAAAAGAACAAAACTATTGGTCATATCCAGATAGACCATTACCTATAGATTCTCCTTTATATATTGAACGCCCACCTATAGAAGAACAAGTATATCGAGAACTTACTCAACCTGGTTGTGTAATTCGGATTCGTTCGCCCAGACAGATGGGTAAAACCTCTTTGGTAATGCGTTTGTTGGCCTTTGCTAAAAAGCAAGGATACCATACTCTCAATATCAATTGCGACCAACTTGATGAGCAATGTTTAACTGACTTAAATAGGTTGTTGCGTTGTCTTTGTCTGCAAATTGCTACACAATTAGGCGCAGATACCAACCTTGATGATATATGGGATGACGAGATTGGTTGTAAATTAAGTTGTAGTTTATACATACAAAATTATTTACTAAAACAGAGTGAAAATCCAATAGTTTTGGTTTTGAGTGAGGTCGATCGCTTTTTTGAGTATCCTCAGCTTGGTCGGGAGTTTTTTGCTTTATTACGTTCTTGGTGCGATGAAGCAAGGCAAAGTAAGCATTGGCGAAAATTGAGATTAGTGGTAGTTTACTCAACAGAACAGTATATTGCCTTAGATATTAACCATTCTCCATTCAATATTGGATTACCGATTCGTCTTAGGGAATTTACTGTGCAGCAGGTAGAAGAATTAGCTAGGCGATACGGTATAGAATTGACCAGCCAAGAACTGAAGCAGTTGATGTCTTTGGTAGGAGGTCATCCTGGACTGGTACAAATAGCCTTGTTTCATCTGCTTTCAGGAAGTATGACTTTAAAAGAGTTAATAGCTGAAGCGATCGCCAACGGTGGAATTTACCGTTATCATTTATGGCAACACTGGGTAAATCTGCAAGCCAATCCTAGTTTGATTCAGATATATAGTGAGCTAGTTACAGCCAAGCAAGGTATGATTCTTGACCCTGTATGTGCTTACAAACTCGAAAGTTTAGGATTAATTTCCTTTGAAGGCGATCGCATCGTACCGCGTTGTGAACTCTACCGCAATTATTTTGCCAAGCAGTTAGCTACAAGTGCGTAATACCAATTCTCGATGAAGATGCGCTGTACGGAACTCCACCCCAAACCCCTCCCCTTCTACGGAGAGGGGCAATGATTAAGCGCAATTTTACAGAGAATTGGTATAACCAAATTTCATAATCAAGGAAATTTTTTATTTGTAAATCCACTTGATTTTGAAATCATCTTGGCTTTTGCAGATTTGTAGAGCGAATAATAGATTAGCCAACTATGTAATTATAATCTGATTTTTGCTGTCAAAATGCAAGGACACTTAAGCAATTTAAGCTAAAATACAGCAGAAATTTAAGACAGTTAAGATATCAAATAGGAAATTAAAGTTACATACTAGCTACCGCGACTGACAATAATTCAACAATGTGGAATTATTGTCAATTTTTTACTACTGGATAGGAAATAGGCGTAAAATATAAGTATTGAATTCGCAAAAGCTCCTCTACAAATAATCAAAAATTGTGTTACTCTTTCTATGTGAGATCGCATATCTGATATGAAACATTTATATGTAATATAAAATACGTATATGATATGAAATACCAAGTTGGTGGTAGTTTGCCTAGTGATGATCCAAGCTACGTTATTCGTCAGGCAGATGAACAGCTTTATACCAGTTTAAAGGCTGGTGATTTTTGTTATATTTTTAATTCCCGCCAAATGGGTAAATCATCGCTGTTACACCGCACAAAAGACCGTCTGATACAAGAAGGTGATAGCTGCGTTTATATAGATGTCACTCGTTTGGGTAGTGAAGATACTACTACAGAACAATGGTATAAAGGAATTATTATTTGTCTTTTCTATGGTTTAAATTTAGCTGATAAAATCAATTTTAAAAAATGGTGGGAAATGCAAGCAGGTCTTTCACCTGTGCAGAAGCTCAATCAGTTTGTTGAGGAAATTTTACTTTCACCAGAAGCAAGTCAGCGGATATTTATTTTTATTGATGAAATTGATAGTTTATTAAGTTTGAGCTTTCCAGTAAGTGACTTTTTTGCTTGGATTCGTCATTGCTATAATCAACGCGCCCACGATTCAAAATTTCAACGCTTAGCATTTGCAGTATTTGGGGTAGCGACTCCATCCGATTTGATTGCTGACAAACGCCGCACACCTTTTAACATTGGTACAGCAATTGAGTTATATGGTTTTAAACTAGAAGAAGCAACCCCATTACTTAAAGGATTAGAAAAAGTTGTTTGCCAGCCGCAAATAATACTACAAAAAATAATTGACTGGACGGCTGGACAACCTTTTTTAACACAAAAACTTTGTCAGTTAGTTGTGCAGATAGCTAAGGAAACACCACACAACAAAATTGATTTACCGCCAGCAACAGAAGGGTATTGGATTGAGCAACTAGTAAAAAAGCAGATCATCCAACAGTGGAAAGCCAAAGACGATCCAGAACACTTGCGAACAATTCGCGATCGCCTTTTACATAACGAACAGCGTGCTGGTAGGTTATTAGGTATTTATCAGGAGATTTTACAAGCTGAGGCTGGTAATCCTCCAGTGGCAATTGATGATAGTCGGGAACAAAAAGAACTATTGTTATCTGGCTTAGTTGAAAAACACAATGGCTACCTCAAAATTAAAAATCCCATTTATCGCCATGTATTTAATGCGGAATGGGTAGAAAGACAATTAAACAACCTGCGTCCTTACTCGCAAATCTTCAATGCTTGGATCGCATCAAATTATCAAGATGAATCACGCTTGCTGCGGGGAAAAGCTTTAAAAGATGCTCAAAACTGGTCAATAGGTAAAAGTTTGAGCGATTTGGATTATAAATTTTTTGCTGCTAGTCAAGAATATGAACAGAGGGAAATTCAAACAACATTAGAAGCCGCAAGAGCCAAAGAAGTAGAAATCCGATTAGCACAAGAGAAAAAAAGTACTAAATTGCAAAGATGGCTACTAATAGTAATTTGGATTAAATTCCTAGTTTCTACTAGTTTGGCTATAGGTATTTATATTTTATATCGCCAAGCCAAAACCAGCGAAACAGAAGCCAAAAATAGTGAAATTGGCGCACTTGTATCTGCTTCTGAAGGAATGTTTGCCTCAAATCGCAGATTAGACGCTCTTGTAGCCGCAATTAAAGCTCAACAGAGATTAAAAAAACTAGAAAAACCAAACGTTGATATTGAGCATCAAGTGAACAATGTATTAGAGCAAGCAGTTTATAGCGCAGATGAATACAATCGATTTTCTGGTCATCAAGCAGCAGTGATGGCAGTAGATATCAGTCCTGATAGTTCTTTGATTGCTTCCGCTAGTATAGATAAAACAATCAGATTATGGCGGCGTGACGGTACAGCTGTCGCCACTCTCACAGGTCATCAAGGCGCAATTAGATCTGTCAAATTTAGCCCTAATGGTCTGATGCTGGCATCGGCAAGTGAGGATGGTACGATTAAACTGTGGAAACGGCAAGATAAAGACAGCCAGTGGTACATTTCTCAAACATTTATAGGTCATACTGCTTCGGTTTGGGGAGTAGCTTTTAGTCCTGATGGTCAGTTTCTGGTCTCTGCTGGTTGGGACAAAACAGTCAGGTTGTGGCAGCAAGATGGTAAACTTTTGAAAACATTTTCAGGTTATAAATGGGGATTTTGGGGAGTAGCTTTTAGTCCTGATGGTCAAACTGTGGCAGCTGCCAATTTAGATGGGACAGTAAAACTTTGGCAACGAGATGCTACAGGTTGGCTAAACCCCAAACTGCTACAAATTCTGCGAGGGCATACAGCTTGGGTTGAGGGAGTAGCTTTTAGTCCTGACGGTCAAATCATTGCTTCTGCGAGTGAAGACAAGACTGTGAAGCTGTGGCGACGAGACAACAAAAATGGCAGCTATCGCCTGGATAAAACGCTGCAAGGTCACACGGCGGGGATTGCAGGCGTAGCATTTAGTCCTGATAGCCAAACTATTGCCTCTGCCAGTCTCGACAAAACTATGAAACTGTGGAATGTTGATGGTACAGAACTGAGGACACTCAGAGGACATAGTGCTTCTATTTGGGGGGTAAGTTTCAGTCCTGATGGCAGCTTTATTGCTTCAGCAGGTGCAGAAAACCTGGTGAGACTCTGGCAAAGTCAAAATCCCTTCCAAAAGAGTGTAGTTGCCCATAATGCGGGGATTTGGTCAATAGCTATTACCGCCGACAGTTCCACCATCGGTACAGCCAGTCATGAAAACGTGGCGAAATTGTGGAGTCGCGAAGGCAAATTGCTAAAAACTTTGACTGAAAAAAATCTCATCCTTGAAGTTTCATTCAATGAAGATGGCAAATTAGTTGGTCTTTTTGCTGACGATGCGATCGTGAAAATCCGGCGGCGGGATGGAAGTTATGTTGCTAGTTACAAAGATACCAACGGTAAAATTACAGGTGCAGTTTTAAGCCCTAATGGTCAAGCGATCGCGATTGCTAATGTGGAAAAGATTGCTCAGATCTGGAAACTCGATCGCCTTCAATCCCTGGTTCTCCCAGGACACCAAGCCCAAATCTGGCAAGTTGCCTTTAGTCCCGACAGTAAAATGGTAGCAACCGCCAGTGCTGATGGTACCGCAAAGCTGTGGACAGTAGAAGGGAAGCTGGTTACAACCTTAGTTGGACATTCTGCATCTGTCTGGAGAGTGGCTTTTAGTCCCGACGGTAAAATGGTAGTTACTGGCAGTGGTGATAATACCGTGAAGTTATGGACAGTTGCTGGTAAGTTATTGCATACATTTAAAGGTCATCAAGCTGCGATTTGGGGAGTAGCGTTTAGTTCTGACGGTAAAATCATCGCTTCTGGGAGTGTGGATGCTACCATCAAACTTTGGCAGTTAGATGGTACAGAAATCACTATCCTTAGAGGTCATACCGCCGCTATTCGCAAAATTGCTATCAGCCCCGATGGTAGTTTTTTAGCATCAGGGGGTGATGATAACACATTAATTATCTGGAACTTGCCGCGCATTCTCAAAACCAATCCCCTAGCTTATGGCTGTAACTTGGTGCAGGATTATTTGCAAACTAACAGAGCACTGGAAAAAGGCGATCGCTCTTTGTGTAATTAAAAAATTCGGGAAATGAATTTATAAAATATTTTTCTTAACTGTCTTAACTGTTCTTGCGTTCTCCTGAAAATTGTGAAATATTAAATCCAACGATCGCGACGTTGGGTAATTTATGACGCGAGCAAAGCTTGTTCTGCTGATAAAGAATATGGAGAACAAGAACGGAATGTAGTACTCAAAGGAGCAAAGAAACTTGGAATCTCTGAAGACGTAATTAAACAAATTGAAGAACTCTGTTTAGAGGAAGCCAAAATCCGTCAAAATCGGAGATCACTGATGTATCCTAATGGTTCACCTTTATAACTCAAGTCTTCTTTTAAGAAGTGGGAAATTTTCTACCTGGCTGTGGCGATCGCTTCTTGCTTGTGTCGTGAAGAGTTGGCAGACAAAAGAAATTGACTCTCCCCTGGCTGAAGCCGAGGGGATTCTAAGAAGTTGTTCCGAAAGGGGCTAAAGCCACCATTCTCCACTTCTCCAATTTAAGAAGATTAATCCTTCTAGGCTGGGTCAATGCAGCCTTAGACACTCCGGCAAAACCATCGTGCTTACTTTTTCTTCCGATATTGAGCGAACCATTTAGATCCGCATTAACCAAATGTCCATCCAAAGTTTTGTACAATCCGCGTTTAATTCGTTTACCAGAAAACTGGTATTCTTTAGGATTATCGGCGTTGTAAATAGGGATCTCATCACCATCAACAGCACTTGCTTTAGAGGTATAAGATTCTTCCTGTTCGATGTAATTCAACCCATATCTTTCACACATTGCTTTCAATTTAGAACGCAAACTGTGAAAAGGGATCTGGACAAAGTTTTGGTTATTGCGTCCGCCAATATTAATTTCTTGTTTGATGCCGGGATTGTATCCAACAATCAAGTTGCCAATACCATTGGCGATGCAATGGTCAATAATAAATCGTGCTGCCTTATTCAGGTAATCTCTAACTTGATTGTTGCGTTTTGTCATCAGCTTCACTTGTTGATTAGTGATGCCTTTAATTCCCTGCTTATCTTTAATAGATTGCAGTTTGGCATTACGTTTATTGAACCATTGGTTAATAGATTTAATTGGTTTACCATCCACCAGAAAGGATGCCCCGTTGGTATCAATACAAGCTGCGAGATTATCTACCCCCAAATCAATGCTGATAGCACTATCTTTCTTGACCTCTACAGGTTCCGGTTCAACTTCGCTGATAAATTCAACTTCAAAGTATCTAGCATTGTACTTTGGGTGAATCCTGACTTCCTTGATTTGATTGATGTTAAGTCTTTTGGGAAATGGAATCCAAACTTCACCAAATTGCTTTCTAAAAGCGTTGGACATGGGAATTCTGAATTTTCCATCTTTAACAACAATTCTGGGAATTATCAGGAGAAAATAACCGTATGCGGGCAGGTAATTAGGAAGCTTCACTTTTTGTTGATAACTGCCATTTCTAACCGCACTTATCAACCCGTAAAAGCTTTTGAAAGTTCTGTCTACCACCTTCAATGTCTGTTGTGCAATATCTGTGTTGAGGAATTTGTAGTTCTCGTTAGTTTTGCACAAATGGTACGCAGACTCGTAGCGCAAATGTTTATGTTCCTGAAAAAAGTATTGCCGTGTTGTGTAAAGTCCTACATTGTAGAGGTTTTTACTCAATCGGCACAACTGGCGCAGAGCAACAAATTCAGACTTATTCAGTTCTCTGATTTGGTTCTTTTGCGTCAGGTACATAAATTAACTCTCGCTGCAACTGCTAGCTTACAGCGAGAGTATGATTTAGTCAAGACTGGGACACTGTGGGATTTATCCCACAGTGTCGTTTTTCCTCCCCTGGTTTGAAACCAGGGGTTTCCAAACTCCCGTGAGGTTTCTTATGAAAATTTTTGAAACTACATTGCGAGACGGAGAACAAGCGGCATTTATTCATCTTAAGCCCAGGCAGAAAGCTGATATTGCAGTCTCACTAGAAGCGATGGGTGTCGATATAATTGATGCAGGATTTCCCGTTGCCTCAACGCTTGATTGGGAGGGTGCTTATGCGATCGCTGATGCAACCAACAAAGTCCAGTTAAGCGTATTGGCTAGACATATACCAGAGGACATTAAAGCAGCTTACAGTGCGGTGAAACATCAGATAGACCGCTCTAGATTGACGACATGGGTAATGCCATACGAATTATACACTCGCTATGCGAATGACACCAATATCTACAAAAGAGTCATTGATTCATCGCGGGAGGCAGTCAGCTATGGGCGGGATATTTTTCCGGCTGTACAGTATTATCTGGTTTACAGTGGTAACAGAGACAGGAATTTTCTGCGTGAATTGGCTTGCGAAGTAGCAGATGCTGGTGCCAGATGTATAGCGATCGCAGATAGTCAGAGTACTCTCAATCCAGATAGTCTCGCATCTTTGGTGAGTTTCATTAAAGAGAACTTACCGACAGGTATCGATATATCTATTCATTGTCACAATAATATGGGGCTTGCCCTTGCTAATACTGTGGCAGCGATTAAAGCTGGTGCCAATCAGGTAGAAGCAACTATTGGGGGAATGGGTGATGCTGGTGGAAATACAGCACTCGAACAGATTCTGGCATACGCCAGTTATTTTGAGAAAGATAATCCTTTATTTGAATGTGGCTGCCGTCTTGACAGCCTTTACAAAATTGCTTGCGAGGTGAGCAAGCTGACTGGTTTCCAATTTGGATCGAATCAACCGTTTGTTGGCCCAGACACTTTTACTGTTGAAACAGGCATACACCATTCACTTGCTCAAAACATTCAAAACAGCACATTCGATCCGAAATTTATTGGCCGTAATATTCAGTCTACTGTTGGAAGACACAGCGGACTTGCTGGCCTGCGTGAAAAACTGCAAGAGATTGGTGTAGAAACTTCGTCCATAAATTTTCATATTCTTTACTCAAAAGTCATGGAAGCTTCCGAGAAAGAAGGTACGGTATCTGACGATACGCTACTCCGGTTAGTTAAGGAGATGTAAGACATTGGATGTCACTGTTATTAAATACGGCGATGAAGCACTTCCAGAAATCGAACGGCACCTGAGCGAAGGACAGCCTGTTGTCTTGCCTAATCCTTCTCCCTTGCCATACGTGGTAGTGGCTATTTCTCAGGTAATAGTCAATGGCCTGAAATGTAGATCGATCGATCAATATGTAGCTTCTTTTATCGGAACATTCGAGACTGTAAAACAATATTTCAATCTCGACCAACACGGCATGGAAATCGCTGAAGAATGCCTCATAGAAAAAAAGATGACTGTGCTATGTCCAGTCAAAAACGACATTGAGGTGCCAGCATTTCTTCAGCCCTCTTTAACTAACAATCATGTTCTGTTGTTTGCTGCTCATTTGGCTGGATTACAGCAATTATGCCTTAAATTTCCTTCACTGTATGTTAGCAGTGGAAACGTGACAAAGATGGAGCCAAAGCAGTTCTGCACAGATGTACAAGCCCAGTTTAAGGAATTTGGCAACCCTGAATTTAGATTGCTCCTGGTAGATGGAGATCATTTTCGGGACAGGCATCAACGGCATGGATCGACAACAATGGTCATGGTCTCGCCGACTGGCAAACTTTCTATTAAGCGCAAGGGTATACAGCAGCTAGACCTGGAATAAAAGCTAACAGGGCGGTTGGTAAGCTTTATCGTTATGCGGCTCAAGTTATCGGTGAGGACACAGCCGCGAAAGCGTCTGTTCCATTGAATTGAGATGATTTGGAAGCTTAGATTAAGGACGTTGTTTTAAGAAAAGGTTATTTAGTCAAAAAATATTTTTAAAATCTAGTATTTCTTTTAACGAATTTGTCAATAATTCAACCTTTTTGGAGAGCAGTCATGTTAGAAATTATCAATACATATAACCACGGATTTGTAGCTATTCCAGTTATTATCGCCTGTAAAAAAAGAGGTTTTTTCGATTTACTTGCCCGTGAAAAAACTCTTTCTTGTGAGCAAATGAGCGAAGAACTGAAAGCGAATAATGGACATTTTCAGGTGGCTTTGAGGTTGCTTGAATCTCTGAATTTGCTTTCTCGAAACGAGCAGGGTAAATACTCTTTGACTCCAGAAGCATTCGGTTATCAGGCAATTCCAGAAGATGTCCTTCAGTTGTATCTCCTGTCAATAGAATCATACTTACAAGGAGAACGGCCAGATTTGCTTAGAAAATGGATTGAGTACTCTTGCCAACGATGGAATACAGATAACCTCTTAATTGCGGATTTTTTAGATGGACTTTTAGTTATTCCACTGTTGCTGGCACTCCATAAGCACAACTTGTTTGAAGACTCCCAAACAAAACCTTTATTCTCCTCACTCAATTCTTCGATTCAAAAAGATTTAATCGAGTTATTTGCTAACCTTGGTTGGATTGAGCTTAAAACAGGTCATTGGACTTTCACTCAAGTGGGTAAGTTTATTAAGGAGCGGGCTTTAAATACTGCCGTAGTCGCTTCCTATAAGCCTATGTTATGCCGTATGGATGACGTATTGTTTGGCGATTGTCTTTCAGTATTCCAAAGAGATGCTTTAGGTCAAGAAAGCCATATCGATCGTACTTTGAATGTAATTGGTAGCGGATTTCAACACCAAAAGTATTTTACCGACCTTGAAGAAAGCATTCTCTCTATATTCGATCGCTTTCCCTTAGAAGAACAGCCTAAATATATTGCCGATATGGGGTGTGGTGATGGAACTCTCTTGAAACGAGTGTGGGAAACTATTCGTTTCAGGTCTGCTAGAGGCAAAGCAATCGAACAATATCCTTTATTGTTGATTGGGGTAGATTATAATGAAGCTTCTTTAACAGCTAGTACTAAAACTCTTGCTGACCTTCCTCATATAGTTTTGCCGGGAGATATTGGGCAGCCGGAACAAATGGTGGAAGATTTAAAGGCTCATGGAATTGACGAGCCAGAGAATATTCTACATATCCGCTCATTCCTAGATCACGACCGCCCCTTTATCTGGCCTGAGAAAATAGAGCAACTGGAAATTCGCAAACACATACCCTATCAAGGAGTTTATGTCGATCGCTCTGGCGCATCTATTCCTCCCCATATCATGATACAAAGCTTGGTAGAACACCTAAAAAAATGGTCTTCTATACCCACCAAGCATGGGTTAATTATTTTGGAAGTTCACTGTTTGGAACCGGAAATAGTTTACCAATTTCTCAACAAAAGTGAAAACTTGCATTTCGATGCTGTTCAAGGGTTTTCTCAACAATATCTTATAGAAGCCGGAGTTTTTCTCATGGCTGCGGCGGAAGTTGGTCTATTTCCAAAAATAAATTTTTCTGCAAAATACCCGAAGACTTTTTCCTTTACCCGCATCACCCTCAACTACTTTGAAAACAGACCTTACAAAATTCGTCATCCACATTTATCAGATTTGCCTGCTTTAATCAACTTAGAAACCCAGTGTTGGCCAGAACATTTACGAGCGTCTGCTAATGACATCCAACAAAGAATTGAGCGTAACCCAAACGGGCATCTGGTTGTAGTTTGGAATGAACAAATTGTCGCTGTAATGTATTCTCAAAGGATTACCAACGCTGCAATTCTACAAAATACGACTTACCAGCAAGTGCCGTCACTCCAAAATCCGCAAGGAACAGTTATCCAATTGCTAGCCATAAATGTTCTCCCCGAATTTCAGGAACGAGGACTGGGCGATCAATTGCGCGAGTTTATGCTTCAATACTGCACCCTAAGAAGCGGTATTGAAAGTGTAGTAGGTGTAACTCGTTGTAAAAAATATGTTAATTACTCTCATCTACCAATTACAGAATACCTGAAACTGCGAAATGAGCAAGGTCAAATTTTAGATCCGATCGTGCGATTCCACGAGTTGGGAGGAGCCAAAATCAAAGGAATTATCCCCAACTATCGTCCAGAAGATACGGACAATCAAGGAACCGGAATTTTAATTGAATATAACTTGCACACACGCCAAAGCAAATCTACTGAATCAGCAGTCAAAAATAACTTTTTAAGTGGAAAAAACTGGCCCGATCCATCTTTAATTGAAGAAACACTAAATACCAGGTTTCAATCAATAGAAAATGAAACTGTTTGCGATATCGTTGAAGAATGTATCTCTCAGATAATGGGTTCTCAATATCAAGCAGCTTATGGAAGCTCCAAAAAGCTTGTGGAGATGGGATTAGATTCCCTAGATTTATTGGAACTCCAAGCTCTCCTAGAAAAGCGTTTCAAAGTACAACTCGATTCCAAGTTTTTTGGGCAGTATGACACTGCAAACAATATCATAAGTTATTTAAATAAAAATATTAATTCAGCAATGAAAGAGCAGACATAATCAGGAGCCAAAATGAGCATTACTGAATGAGGAAATCACCTATTTTATTGTCGAATTAGAAGTAGGAATTTTTGGACTAAAACATTTATTAAGAATGCAGCAGTTTTCTCCAAGAGCCTCAAGAGGGCAGGGCGAACGCATCTAAATACTCAAGATTGACCATCTCCCCAACACTCCATCAAACAGGACTAAATTCGGCGTTTTTATGTTAAGCAATATTTCGTCAACGGTATCGGTATCTCGGTGGCTACCCGGATAGAAAAAGCCAGCTTGGTTTGGATTCAATCTGGACAATCATTGCAAAACGACCCCCAATTTTGAAGGAGTCGGTCGAAGAGAAGGTCAGTTGTTATTTACAAGAAGCAGGATGAAGGGCTTAACTACACAGCCTCAAGTTTCCATTTATGGTTATCGCCTGTTTCCTGATATTGTATGATATTGGCCTCATTGTCCTTACTAGCATCTTTAACAGCTATAGTTTTACCACTATGTTTGGCAACAATGTAGAAATAACCATCACCAGCATTTTCTAACTTAAATTTATGGTTATCGCCTTTTTCCTGATATTGTATGATATTGGCCTCATTGTCCTTACTAGCACCTTTAACAGCTATAGTTTTACCACTATGCTTGGCGACAATGTAGAAATAACCATCACCGGCATCTTGAAACTGAAATTTATGGTTATCGCCTGTTGCCTGATATTGTATGATATTGGCCTCATTGTCTTGACTAGCATTTTTAACAGCTATAGTTTTACCACTATGCTTGGCGACAATGTAGTAGTACTTTCCTGCCGCAGGAAGTGGTGTGGGCTGAGTAGTTGTCGGAGATGTTTGGGTGCTGGTTCCTTGCCCTGCTTGTGAGAAAGGCTCAAACCCAATCCAATTGATATGCCATTTATAACTATTGGCTATTTCTGCTGTCAGGGCTTCGGTTTTGTAGTCTTTCTCCCACCTAATATAAACACGAAAGCCTGTGGCAGTAGCTTTATAGACAGAGCTAGCTCCAGTGGTTCCGTAATGGTTGCTATCGCCAGCAATTGATGTTACATATATCGGTGTCTGAGCAAACCCAGCAGCACTAGTGTCAACATCCACAAAAACATAATCGTTTTCTTTTTGCCAATTTGTTGCACCTGGTTGGGTTCTTCCCGATGCAAACTTGGCAACTGTATACACAGATGTTAATTGTGTGTCATTGGTTGAGGTCTGAGTTGCTAGAGGTGTGCTTGCCATGATTGAAACTCTTAAAACTAGTGGATTTTGAAAATGAATGAGTGCGCGTTTTTGTCAACGCAAAAGACAACTCAGCACAACAGCGTCTGCCTCAAAATATTAGGCTTAGGCAGAGTACTATTGCAGTAGCACATATAGTGGCTGGCTTAAAGTGTCCAACGTGACAAATGTTTTATTGGAAGCCGCTTGAAAGTTATCGAGAGCGCACTTCATGGTTTTAATATTTCACGATTTTCAGGAGAATACAAGGAAAGTTAAGACAGTTAAAAAAAACATTTCTGACCAAAAACATGGGTACAAGCCCCGTCCTTGCAGGACGGCTTTAATTGTGTTAGGCTAAACGCCGTAGAGGTTTTCCACGTCAAATGATAGTTCTAGAGTTTAAAGCGCAAGGGAAAACAACTCA
>NZ_JADEWG010000326.1 GCF_015207735.1 [Phormidium] sp. LEGE 05292 | reverse complement strand
TTTTGACACCCTCACCGACCTGAAGGACGGTGATTCCCTAGCAGTCGAACAGCGTTAACTGAACGTACTCTAGATGGGTTGACAGTTCATTGGAAACAGCCGAAAGTTCGGTCTTACACTTCCTCCCTGTCCGTTTAGAGTCGTGGGTATGTCCTACCCCGACTTCTCGACAAGCTCGAAGCCCCGCTTGTTCTATTCGTTTTGACGCATTATCATCTCGATCCTGTAATTTGCCGCAATTGAAGCAAACTATCTCCCTAATAGAAAGGTCTAATTTACCCCATTTATAGCCACAATCACAGCAAACTTGGCTGGTTGGTTCCCATCGGCTGATAACGACAAATTGGCGGCTGAATTTATGAGACTTGTTATCGCATAAACTTCTAAATTCTCGCCACCCTGCCTGACTTATTGCTCTGGACAGACGGCGATTTTTCAACATTCCAGAAACCCCCAAGTCTTCTAGAGCAATAACTTGATTTTCGCTAACTACTCTAGTTGAAAGTTTGTGGAGAAAATCTTTGCGTTTATCTCGTTGCTTGGATTTGAGTTTAGCCACTCGTAAACGCATTCGTTCTCGCTTTTTCGACCCCTTTTGACGACGAGAAAATTTGCGCTGCGCTCGTCTTATCTTACGTTCTAACTTTGAATAGTCTGGACTATCAATCTTTTCTCCTGACGATAAAGTAGCAAAGGTTTTTAAACCCAGATCTATTCCAATCGAGCCATTTTTCGCTGAATTAACTAATGGCACAATTTCCACAACAAAGCTCAAGAAGTAGCGCCCCGTACTATCTTTAATCACGGTAACGGAACTGGGTTCACTTGGTAGGGGTCTTGACCAAATAGTTTTTATACAGCCAATCTTAGCTAAGTAAACCTTATTACTTTTAATGCTAAATCCGCCTTTTCTGAATCTAGCAGTTTGACGATTAGACTTCTTTTTGAACTTGGGAAAATTTACCTTAGCACCCTTCCTGCTGCCGTTTCTAGACTCAAAGAAGTTCTTGAAAGCTACACCTAAATCAGCAATAGACTGCTGCAAAGGGATGTTTGAGACTTGAGTTAACCACTCTCTCTCTTTGGTCTTTTTTGCCTGAGTAATACAGATTTTTTGTAGTTCTGCGTTACTAGGTAACTTTTCGCTATTTCGGCAAAGTGCCAGCGCATCATTCCAAACGACTCTTACACACCCAAAGAGCTTGGCTAACTCTTTGCCTTGTTGGTCTGTTGGATAAATTCTGTACTGGTATCTTGCTTTCATGGGTGTTATTATACATTGGTCTGCATTAAAAAATCAACTATGTATAGGCGTGAAAGACATAGCGTTACAGACCTTAAGATTCATTTGGTCTGTGTAACCAAGTACAGAAAACAGGTGTTCACTAATGAAAGCCTAAAGCTAATAGAAGAATCATTTCTTACTGTTGCATCTTCGATGAATTTTCAAATACTGGAATTCCATGGTGAAGCCGATCATGTTCACGCGCTTATTGAGTATCCACCAAAGATATCTATCTCAGAAATTGTTAACGCTCTTAAAGGTGTTTCTAGTCGCAAATATGGACAAGCTGGACTCCTCAAACCACATAAGCAAGCTCTCTGGAGTCCTAGCTATTTTGCTGTGTCTGTAGGTGGTGCACCACTTGAAGTTTTGAAGCAATATATCAAAGAGCAAAGCCGCCCTAAAGGGTCGGGGCTTGCATCCCATTAATTTTGGTCA
>NZ_JADEWG010000071.1 GCF_015207735.1 [Phormidium] sp. LEGE 05292 | reverse complement strand
TCCCCCTATCTCCCCATCTCCTCTCCCCCTGGAGCCTAAATCAACCCTGGTGGCAATGGCTCTCGACAAATTTCGTGAATTTCTTTTATCCTCTCAAATAACCAAGGATACTCCTGTCGATATTCAGGAATTAAAGCTAAAGGACTTAGCAAGGCAGCAGCAGCTATATCCGCCACACTTACACTTTCTCCTACTAAAAAGGGATGCTCTTGCCAAGGTTTTAATACCGCTAATGCCAACTCAATCCTTTCTTTCGCCAGCTTTACCGTAGCTGCATTTATCTGATACTGACGACGCACCACTTGAATTAAAATTTGGCTAGACCAAGAAGGGTCAATTTGCTTGCCAACGCCTGCCCGAAAATCATAATAAACAAATCTAGTGGCAGTTCCAATACTTTCATCTAACCAATCTTCTAACATCCAAGCTACTGTTTGCTGCTCTGGTTTCGGTAATAAACTTGGTGCAGATTGGTAGGATTCCAAAAACTTGAATATTTCGGTAGAATCTGCGATCGCATCTGGTAAACCCGACTGTTGTGGCAATAGCACTGGTACTGTGGTTAAACCTGTCATTGGTTTTAACCTTAACCTATGCAGTCCCGGCGTTAAATTCTCAACTTCGTAGCTAATTCCTTTATATCCCAATGCTAAACGAGCCTTGCGACAGTAATGGGAAGTACTAAATTGTAATAAAAGCATTCAAAAAAACAGCTACTATCACTAAAACCAAAATAGGTCAAGGGTAAAGGTTTTTCAGCCCTTTCCCTTGTACCTGTTGCCAAAAAACTCAATGAAAAAGGCAGTACTCCTTCTCATGAGATAATTTTTCGCTTAATGCAGCGAAGAATTATTGCCAAAAATATAAATGCTTAGCCAGATTAGTTAGTGAGGAGCTAACAATTGCCTATGGAGTTTTAGGAGGAGTTGCTGGAGGTTTTGCTGGAGTTGCTGGAGTTGCTGGAGTTGCTGGAGTTGCTGGAGTTGCTGGAGCAGCTGGAGTGGTTGGACTTGCTGTTGGTGATGCTGGAGTTTCTGTTCCTTGATCACCACAGGCTGCCAAGGTAAAAGCTAAGCCTAGTCCGAAAACCACAGTCAAAAATTTTTTATTCATACACTCCTCTTGAGTTAATTAATGCAGATTAGATTACCTGCTAAATCATGATAATAACATCGACAGTCTAGCAGTCAAGCTGATTCTGTAACGGGAGATTCTTGCTGTAAACTTTCTCTGCTACGGTAGCGTAAAAAGTGCAATCCGCTTTTTTCGCTTAACTTAGGCAGTTTCATATTATAACACAGTAAAGCCAGTCAGTCTGAAAAATTGAGACCTATGAAGTTAATCTAGCTATGATTGATTCTAGACAAATCATTTGGAGAACTAGAGTATATGTCATTTGCCCCTAAATCTAAAATTGATCCAGGAACTAAAATTTCAGCTAAAAGGCTGGCAAAAGCGAAAATTAGTCCTTTGTCACCATCAGCATCAACTTGGCTGCAATGGTTAATCATATCCCAGCGATACACATCAGCGATCGCTTTTATTTTAATTGGTGGTACACTCTCATCCTATGCTGCTATAGTCTACTCACAACAACAGTGGAATCACGAATACCAAAAACTCCAATCCCTACAAAGAACAGAACGCGAAGTAACTACAGCCGGGGAACTAAGAAAAAATCAACTAGCAGAAACAGCTACAGCTGAAAATCAAGGATTAAAACCCCCAACCCCTGAAAATAACTTATTCTTAGAAGCAGCACCCGAAAGACCAGCCACTAAAAATCCCCGTACCTCCGTAAAATCAGCACCTACTTCCACAAATCATCCGACTCCACTAGGGTATTAATATCGAATACCTAAATATTTGCTACAGATAACGCAGTATGGAAGTGGGGAGGTGGGGGGACATAAGTGTAGCATAATTTTTTCTATTCAATATAAGCAACCTCAAATTTACAATAATCTAAAATCTAAAATGGCTAAATCAAATCCTTCCTCCTTTTCAGATATGAAGCAACTAGGGGCTAATTATTTGCCAAATGTAATTAGAAACCCAAAGGAAATTCGCCTAGTATTGGTTTGGATAATTTTGCTCTTGGGGGGTTTAGGATTGTGCTGGAATTTATTTCGGTTGCAAGTTACTCGCAGGCCATTTTTAGAACGTTACGCCAAACAGCAGCAAGAAATCACGCTTCGTCCCTTTGTACCAAGACGTACCATAGTCGATCGCAACAATAACGTATTAGCAGTCGATCGTCCAGTCTATACCCTCTACGCCCACCCCAAAATTTTCCGCAGACAAACAAAAGAGCAAATTGCCAACCAACTCGCCCCCCTAATTGGAATATCAGCAACTGAACTCCTGAGCAAATTTAACAGTGCTGAAAGTGGCATTCGAGTTAAAGACAAAATTGTACAAGAAATAGCTGATAAAATCACCGCCATCAGGCAAGACGGCTTGGAACTAATTCAAAGCTACTCTCGCCTTTATCCGGCAAAAGAAACCGCAGCTGATATCGTCGGGTATGTCGATGACAATCATAAAGGACAAGCCGGATTAGAATACAGCCGAGAAACCCTACTAGAACGTACTTTAAAAGTACTTAGGTTAAATCGGGCTGGCAATGGTGCCGTCATGCCAGATTATGCCCCGGAAGGCTTATTCAACGCTGATGATAATCGTTTAAGACTGACAATAGATGTGCGACTGCAACGTGCCGCCCGTGCTGCTTTGAAAACAAAAATGGCCGAATTCAAAGCCAAACGAGGTACTGTAATTGTCATGGATGTGCGAGATGGTTCCTTGCTAGCGTTAGTTGCCGAACCCACCTACAATCCCAACGAATTCTTTAACTATGATAAATCTCTGTACAAAAACTGGGCAGTAACAGACCTCTATGAACCAGGTTCCACCTTCAAACCTATCAATGTCGCCATTGCCCTAGAAAATAAGTCCATTCAACCGGACAGCGTTTTCCGAGATGGAGGCGCGATTAAAGTTAGTAATAAAGTGATTAGAAATGCTCATGGCGGAGGATATGGCACAATCAACATCACAAAAATTCTTCAAGTTTCCAGTAACGTGGGCATGGTACAAGTTATGCAGACCCTCAAGCCCACTGTCTACTATAACTGGTTAAAACGTCTAGGAGTAGGAGCAGCAGTAGAAAGTGACCTTCCCTTTAGAACCAATAGCAAACTCAAGCCAGAGCGCATTTTTACTAGCTTACCGATTGAACCTGCTACTGCTGCTTTTGGTCAAGGTTTCTCTATCACTCCTTTACACTTAGTCCGAATGACGGCTACCCTAGCTAATGGCGGCAAATTAGTCACTCCTCATGTAATTCAAGGTTTATATAACTCCAAAGACCAACTTACCTGGGAACCTACATTACCTCCTTCTCGGAGTGTATTCTCCCCAAACACTGCCAAAACAGTTGTAGAAATGATGGAAAGCGTAGTCAAAAAGGGAACTGGTAAAGCTGCCCAAATTCCCGGTTATAGAATTGGTGGTAAAACAGGTACAGCCCAAAAAGCTAGCCCCAAAGGTGGTTACAGTGATGCAAAAGTTACTAGTTTTGTGGCTATTTTGCCTTTAGAATCTCCCCGTTACGTAGTTGCGGCAGTAGTAGATGAACCAAAAGGTGGTTCTGGGGCAGCTACAGCAGCACCAGTAGTGAAATCAGTCATGCAATCTCTAATTACGATCGAAAAAATTCCCCCCACTAATCCGAAGGTTTTGGAAGCATCTCAGTCAGAGGGTAGTGGAGCAGGGGAGCAGAGGAGCAGGGGAGCAGGGGCGCAGGAGGCTATTGATTAAACTGGATTGTCGTGTTGTGGTTATGAGTGTCTCATTCACCAAGGACATAGGTTGTTAATTATGTTGACCTTACTATGTCCCATTTTCTCCCCTGCTCCTATCCTCTACTTAAACTTTCTTGTATTTTTTGCCATAAGTGTTCGTGGTTTTTTGAGGGTTCTGTACAACTGAGTCCTTGACAGACTAAGCCTACGGTTCCAGTTGGTAGTTTGTCTGTTAAAACTGTGACGGCGGTGGGGAGATATTGGCGTTTGAGGAATTTTAGTTCTTCGCTATTAGTGCGAATTAAGGTGTTGTTACGATACCAATCTAAAGCAGTAAATAAGCTGGGGCAAGCTGAGGGAGATTTGGTCATGATTTCGCTAAAAGCGTGGAGGGCTTGCTCGGCGCGTTCGCGTAGCGTGCCGTTAGGCGTATCGAGATATGTTAAATCTTCTGTTAGCAGGGCTAATCTGACTAAGTTGGCGATCGCAATTCCATTGGCAGAAGGAGTAGCATTATCAATATAACTCCTCTCTCGTACCAGCAAATTATCGCTAGCATCACTGGCAGTATTGAAATATCCACCTAATTCCACACTCCACAAAAACTCATCGAATTCTGTTTGCACTTGTTGAGCTTTTTCTAACCAAAACTGCGCGTTTTCTTGCTCAATTCCTAATGTAGCTTGGTGCAAATCTAACAGTGCTTTAATAAAGCAGGCATAATCTTCAGACTGCGCGGAAACTGCCACTTTACCTTCATAGTTGACTCGATGAAAACGGTTTTTTATCCACTGATTTTCTAAAATAAACTTAGCTGCTTGCACTGCTGGTGCTAAATAAGACGCTTCTTCAAACACAGTAGCAGCCCTAGCTAAACCAGAAATCATTAAACTATTCCAAGCCACAATCATTTTCGTATCTGTGACTGGAGGAATTCTTCCTGGCCAATTTTTCGTTTTCGCTTCTTGATTATTTCGGGCGGGCGGAAAGGTTTTTACTTTGTCAGGTGTAGCGCCATAACGAACAGCAAATAATTTGGCAAAAGCCGATTCTAAATTATTAGTTAAAGGGCTAGGATCGCGCTTTTGTAAAACGTTAGTTCCCTCGAAATTTCCTTCTTCTGTAACGGTGAAATATTTTTGAATTTCAGTTAATTCTTCGGGAGATAACAACTTCTGTAATTCTTCGTAACTCCAGACATAAAAGTTACCTTCTTCTGGTTCCAAATCTTCAGGGTCGGCAAAATTATCAGCATCTTGGGCGGCATAGAAATAACCTTCTGGGGCAGTCATTTCCCTAGTTAGCCATTGTACTGTGAGTGAAATAGCCCTTTCAAAAACAACCTCTTTCACTCCCAAAGCATACAAATTCGCCAAATACTCCACAATTTGACCATTATCGTAAAGCATCTTCTCAAAATGCGGCACTGTCCAAGTCCCGTCAACAGTGTAACGATGAAAACCACCAGCTACATGATCGAAAATGCCTCCCAATGCTAAGTCTAAACCCCGTTTAGTACAAAGCTGTTTTACCGGATATTTAGCAGCTAAATTAAACCTGGTACTCCGCAATGCCACTTCTGCGTAGGGAATCATCGGGAAATTTGGCCCTGAACCACTATGACTCAAAACACCCGTGTTTGTTTCTAAACCTTTACCTAGTAACGCTGTACCGATTTCTGTATCAGCAGAAGATACCATACTGGCTGATTGCTGCAAATAACCGAGGATTTCTGAGGTGACAGAATCAACTTTGGCTTTTTCTGTGTCATAATGACGGCGAATCGCTTGGAGGACTTGCAAAAATCCCGGTCTACCGTAGCGAGGTTCTACTGGGAAGTAAGTGCCACCATAAAAAGGTGCCAAAGTATGGGGGTCTAAAAATACATTTAACGGCCAACCGCCTTGCCCTGTCATCATTTGTAGACCTTGCATATAGATGCTATCTATATCCGGTCGTTCTTCGCGATCGACTTTTATGGCGATAAAATTGTCATCCATGTACTCGGCAATCGTCAGGTCAGAAAATGCTTCGCCTTCCATGACGGTACACCAGTGGCAGCTAGAGTAACCAATAGAGAGGAAAATAGGTTTATTTTCCTGACGGGCGAGTTGCAAAGCTTCGTCACACCAAGACCACCAGTTAATCGGATTTTCGGCGTGTTTGCGAAGGTAGAGACTGGGAGATTGGGCAAGGCGATTGGTCATGACTGCTTGCTTCCTGCGATGTTTAGCTTCTTTAGAAGTTTAGCGTGCAGGTTAGAAAGCTAGCAGAATTATTCAATCCCATTATCAAATTGTTTGGTATAGCGATCGTTTAGCGCACCATGAGATTTATCGGTTAAGCGATCTAACCAGCGATAGATAAAACTTATTGAAGTTTTGCTCACCTGGGATACTCTTGCCGGAGTAATGCTAGAGAAATTGGGCGAACTAGTCGAGGCTAGCACTTTAATTAATATTGTGACAATTACGGCTTGCAATAATCTTTTCGGCATCACTCACTCCTCTTTGGCTGTGGGAAACACCTGAAAACGGGTATTTCCAGTGGAGATTTTACTCAGTTGATAAAAGATCAGACAAGTCACAACTTGTATTGTTCCCAAAACCGACTCAAAATAACTAAGGCGATCGCCAACCAAATCAAGAAGCAATATCTCGTAAGCAGTGTTGCTTGATTAATTTTCTGGGCAGTAATCGGGTAAATTGGATCTCCTAATAAAGGTTTCTGTTTCGCAACCCCACGATACCAATTAGTACCTCCTAACTGTACACCGAGCACAGCCGCATAAGCACATTCACTCCAGCCAGAATTAGGACTAGAATCTTTTACGGCATCTCTACGACAGACTTGCCAAACATACAGAGGTTTCCCAGATAAAATTGCTAGGGTAATCACTAATAATCGGCAAGGTAGCCAAGTCAGAATATCTTCTTGTTTGGCACTAAACCATCCTATATATATATAAGGATATTCTCGATAACCTACCATCGAATCGAGAGTACTGGCAGCTTTATAAGCAAGTGCTAAAGGAACACTTCCCACTCCTGGTAAAAAAGCACCTAAAATAGCATAAAACAGCGGTGCCATCACTCCATCAGTAGCATTTTCGGTGACTGTTTCTAAAACCGCCCGCAAAATTTCTGTTTCTGTTAATTGCTCGGTGTCACGTCCAACATATCGACTTAAAATAGAGCGAGTAACGGTGATGTCTTTTTTGTTAAGTGATTGTAATACTTCTGCTGCTGCTGCTCTTAAGCTATGTCCGGCAAAACAACTTGCTAGTAAAATAATAGCTATTATATTTCCTAATAAAGGATGTAAGCTTTGAGCAGCTTGGATGACTAACCAACTGCCGATCCCGCTGATAGTTACTAGTCCGATCGCTAATACCATACCAGCGATCCTTTGTGCTAGCGGATAATGGAAATATTTCGCAGTATATGTTTGAAAATTGTGAATTATCCAACCCATGAGTCGCACTGGATGAGGCCATCCCCAAGGATCTCCTATTAGATAGTCTAAGGTGGCTGCGATCGCTAGAATTACTTGATTATTGCTCAACTGACTAATGACTAAACAACAAAACTTGTTTCTTCCCCTAATGCTGCTTGCCAACTTCGGGCATCATAGTATAAGTCTTCTAAGGTAATACTGTACAGTGCTTCTTTTAATTTTTGATGCAAGCGTCGCCAGATAGTAAACGTTACCCAATCTTCGGCTATTTTCGCATCGGGAGTATGACGGGGTAGCGGTTCAATTGTTTCGCCAACTGCCTCTAAAATTTGTCCTAATGAAATTTTATCCGGGGAATTAGCTAATTTATATCCGCCTTGAGATCCGCGAACTGATTCTACTATCCCTGCCCGCCGCATTTCTATAAGTAATTTTTCTAAATATGCGGCTGGGATTTCTTGACGTTTGGCGATCGCTTTCACAGAAGTCGGGCCGTATCCCGGCTTTTGACTTAAATCTAACAGCGCCTTTACACTGTAATGTCCTTTAGTAGTCAGCTTCATCTTTACTTTACAATATGAAAAATTTACAGCTTTCTTTATTGGCTAATTTCCTTTAACAACCACCCTCCACAAGATAGATGTAGGTAGTTCGATCGATCGTCAGTCATTATCTATCTAGTTTCTCTCACCCTGCCCTACCAAGTCAGCTGATTAATAAGAGAGCAAAATATCATCAATATTTACCTTTACTATCTTGAACAAATTACAGCTAACGATATAAGATAGATTTGTGAGTTGATAAAAAGCTATAGCTTCATAAGCAAGAGCAAAACACAACTCATGTAGGATACTATAAACTACTTGAAGTAATTCTTTTTGAGTCAAGTTAATGAATAAAGGCAAAAAGATCGAACCCTTAGTTGGCGAAGCTCTGTTAAAGAAAGTCAAAGAGCTAGACAACTTAAGCAAAGAAGAAAAGGCGAAAGCCTGTGGCTACTACACTGTTACCAAAAATGGTGTAGAGCGTGTAAACATGATGAAATTCTTGAATGCACTAATTGATGCCGAAGGCGTTCAGTTAGATGGCAAACAAGGTGGAAATGGTCGTGGCGGACGCAGTGCTAGCTATCGAATCAGCGTACAATCGAACGGTAACTTATTAATTGGTTCAGCTTACACATCACAGATGGGCTTACAGTCAGGAGATGAGTTTGAAATTTCTTTAGGACGTAAGCACATTCGGTTACGCCAAATTGATAGTGAAGGTAATCCTGCTGAAGAGGAATAATTTACCCAAGTGGCTAGATTGTGAAAGTAAGACCCAAACGCCACAACCTCACAAAGATATTGGCTTAAGAGAGCTTAAATATTCCTCAGTTAAATAACCGAGAACAAATTAAACTGCATCCTTAAAATGAGGCTAGTACAGCGCAGTAGAAATGATTGAGCAGTTGAAAACGGGTAAAAAGTTAGAACATAATAACCTGACTTCCCTTCTGCCTTCTGCCTTCTGCCTTCTGCCTTCTTATGTTATGAGAGTAATTGCTCAAATGCGATCGACATTCTGCAAATTTCAGCAAATTCTCGTAAAAATAAATTGTGAAGCAAAGCATTAACCAAGAAAAACTTTACTCAATGCAGCTGCTTCTCAAGAAAAAAGACCGGGAACTCGCTTATAGCTGCCAGCCTGAGCAAGAATTCCCGATCGACAAAGGATACCTTCTTTGATTGTAATGATGCAGCGTTTAAAGTGTTCAAACGCTTTGTTTAGCTTTGGATACAGGCAACTCTTGAGCCAACATGGGCAGGTAACGATTAATTGCTTGATGAGTAACTGCCACAGTACAAGCCAAATTAATGCCTTCCTGTTCCAATAAACCTAAAACTTGCTGAGGATTATCTTGCGCCACTACTGGTAGCTGATGCAAACCCCGCGCCGCCATGCGCGATAGAGCATCAGCTAAAGATTCATCTTCGTAAGCGTAAAGTATCTCTCTGGTGCAAATATCAGCCAATTTTTGGTCAAGGATATTATAACCAGAGAGACTTGTTTCTGCGCGTGCGATCGCTCGATTAATATCTTGCAAAGTAACCAAACCAATTAACTGCTCTTGGTCATCAACCACCAAAGCAGTATGACACTGATGATTCGTTAAAGAAAAACCAGCCTCTAAAACTGATAAAGAATCAGAAAGTAACAACTTAGGTGGCTGCATAGCCGCCGAAACAGGCATTTGTTTTAAGACCTCAACATTCTGGTCTTTACTCAAATTTACACCCATTTGCTGAAGATTCAAAGCTTGAGTCGCACTTGGTTTGAGCAACTCCACCAACCACACACTTAAACCCACAGCAGCCATCAAAGGCAAAACAATCCGATAATCTCGCGTTAACTCAAACAGTAACAGAATCGCCGTCAGCGGCGCACGTACACTACCAGCCAAAACCGCCGCCATCCCCACCATTGCATAGGCAGGTGGCCCAGCCATACTAGCACTCATTCCCGGCAACACAATAGCCAGAGTTTGACCATAAGCAGCACCTAAAGAAGCACCCAAAAACATCGCAGGCGCAAACACACCACCAACCAAACCACTTCCCACACTCACAGCAGTCATTACCAGTTTCACCACCAGTAACACCACCAACAAATGAAGGGGAAACTCCACATCTTGCAGCATCGCCTCCACAGTTTCATAGCCAATGCCCAAAATTTGCGGCCATTTTAAAGCAATTAACCCAACACATAACCCACCAATTACCGGATGAACAAAACGAGGAATTTTACCCAACCAAGCAAAGCCTTTAATTTGTCCCTTAAAGCAACGTCCAGCAGTTTGAATTGCTTGGGTGTAAGTCAGGGATACTAAACTAGCCAGTAAACCCAAACCCATGTATAAAGGCAACTCTAAAGGGCTGCGAACCTCATAAACAGGCAAACTAAAAGCAGGTTGTGCCCCCAAGCCAATTTGGGCAATTAACGCCGAAACCACAGCCGCTAACAGCACCACACTAACCGCCGAAGTCGCAAAAGTAGTTCCTATGACTACTTCCAAAGCAAAAAACACCCCAGCAATGGGCGCATTAAACCCAGCCGCTAAACCTGCCGCCGCCCCTGCGCCCAAAAGTAACCGATGTCGTTCTTGAGAAACTTGCAGGACTTGACCGAGTAACATTCCGAAATTCGCGCCAATTTCTACACTTGGCCCTTCTGGGCCTAAAGAAGCCCCAGTTCCCAAAGACACGGAAGCTGCGACCATTTTAGTCACTGGTCTGAGTTGGCGAGACATATCATTTAAGGAACCCTGAGTAGCCGCAATCATCGAAGAAATGCTGGGGCCCAAATCTTGCCAGCGCCAACGCATTAAACCGACGATTAGACCGCCAAGGGTAGGAACACAAGCTAAAGTCCAAGCGCCCCAATGAGAGATTAGCCCCATGAAATGCTCTAGGGCAAGACTGTGGATAAGTTCAATCAAATAGTGAAATGTGACAATTCCCATGCCAGTTCCACCACCGATGAGTACTGCTAAAAGCATGACTACCGTCTCCGGTGATGGCTGAAGACGATTGAGAAGTCTGGTGAATAGGGGAGAGGAGTTAGACAGATGACCAGAATTTCCCGTATCTGGCAAAGGTGGTTGATTTAACCGTAAATCAACGGGAGGAATGGGAGTCATTATATAAAACGTGAGTATATTAAGTAATTAGAGAAAGCTTAAATTTTGTCACAGGCTTCTCATATAAATTTTAACGATAAGGAAGGCTAAAAGTATGCTGTTTTGCTAGTCAATTTGGGTAGACTAGTGATGGGGAACTATATACAAAGTTATCTTTGAATAAATTTATCTTTAACTTGCCTTCTTTGCTGGAAATGTGAAATGTTTAGTAAGGATGGGTCTTGCTCAAAGTCATCTTATGATAGCACTAGCTCATCCCAGTGACCAATCTAGGCTGGGCGCTATGCGTGACAGCAGGGTTATTAAATTTGCACTGAAAAAAGGCACAACCTGTGGAAAAGTAGGAAATTCTGATGAATGCTCACACTTTTGATGGCAATTCTGTTACTTGCCCCATTTGTTATCGTTCTCAGGGAAGGAAGCTGAGTAACGTAGGTGGTGGTGGACTCTATATGTGTCCCTATTGTCATGAACGCTTTGTGGTTAGTCAAAGCGGTCATTATGTCAGAGACCCTCTTTCAATTCCCAAACATCGAACTGATGGGCAAAGGTTACGTCGCCAAAGTCGTCCTTTAGCTAGAATAGGTCGCGATTTTCGCATTGCCAAACCAATTTCTTTAATTGCTATCATTTGCAGTGCTATTTTTTTAGGTTATGGTATGGCAACTTTAGATGAAAAATCTGCGGAAAAAAATCCTATTCAGCAACTTATAGATTGGGTGGCAAAACCTAACTAATTGATTTTAATTGATAGTCCTTCCAGGGGGGACAAGGGGACAAGGGGATAAGGGGACAAGAAGACAAGGGGACAAGGAAATTCTTTAACTCAAAACTTAAAACTCAACTCAAAACTCAAAACTTACCAGTCCCCAGTTCCCAAAAATAGTTATTTAGTAATATTTGTCTTTGGTAATTAAGACCCAGCTAGCTTCTGGTTCTGGAGTAGTTGTTTTCACTTGACCGATGATTTTTACGGGTTCTAGGTTAAGTTTTTTGGGAAAATATGACCTGAGTAAGAAGTAGGGTGAGGGCTGTTCTTGCCAAATTTTTTTCAGGTTGTCATCAGTGGCAGGAATGACTTGGTGTTCGCTATAGAAATTTAAGGAAGGGCGAAAAGCTGGGTGAGATGTGTAAATTTTTTGAGCGGGGGGTAGCTGACTTTCTTGAATCATTTGGGCAACTGGTTTTACTGGGTATTGTTCAGCTAGTTCCCATACCCAATTATTGGAATTCATTAAGAGAAATAGGGAGAGATAACTGCCCCAAAACAAAATGATGATGAATTGCAGGTCGCGTTTTAACATTAATACAATGGCGATCGTCATTGTTAATGCTATTGCAGTCAAGGTTAGGACTAAATCTGTTTCTAGTTGGGCTGTGAATCTGGCAAAATAAATACACCCTGCCCAGGAACCAATAACTAAGATGGTTAAAAGAGTAAACCAAGACCGGGGAAAGGGTTTGGTGCTAGGCCAATTCCAAAGTTCTGCTAATTGTGCGCCGATTAATAGTGCGAATGCTGGGTAAATTGGCAGGACATACCAAGGCAGTTTGGTAGTCATAATGGAGATGACAAGTAAGTAAATACCACCCCAAGTGAGGATTAATTTCGCCCAACTAAGGTTGCGATTTTCCCAAGCTAAAATTAAGCTTTGGGGGAGAAATACTAACCAAGGCCAATTGTATTTGAGGATTTCTAGGATGTAGTACCAAGGTGGGCCTGCATGATTGTCAACTCGATCCCATATACGTTTGAGGGATTGGTTAAAAATGCCTTGGTTAATAAAGATTTCTACATAAGCTGGATCGTGATGTAGTAGTTGGGCTGCATACCAAAAGGCGGCGGGTAAACTACCGATGATGATGCCACTCCAGAAGTAAATTGATGTTAGTAATCGGGGGGTGTCCCAGGCTATAAATGCTAGTGCGATCGATCCTAATAATAAACTTAAAAAACCTTTAGTTAAAGCAATCAATCCTAATCCAATCCCCACCCCTAAGCAATAACGTAAGTCTCGACGACAGCGCAATAAACACCAAATTGTGAAGAGAAAAAAGCACAATATCGCCCCATCTAACATCGCTAAACGTCCATGTCGCACCACTGGTAATAAAGTGAGGTAAACTAAGGCGCTAAAAATTGCCCATAGCCTTCTTATGAAGATTTCTCGCCCAACGCCGTAGAGTAGTGGTACAGAAAAGGCTGTTAATATTGCCCCTGGTAAGCGAGTTGTCCACTCATTAATAATTCCGCTGATTGAATAGGTGCTGGCGATGAGAATATGAATCAAGGGCGGCTTGTTGATGTAAGCTTCTCCGGCTAAGGTGGGGTAAAGCCAGCGTAACGATCCTGGGGGTGCATTATGTATTTCACGGGCAACTTGGGCGACTATTCCTTCGTCCCAGTCTCGCAAAGGCAGACCACCTAGATTGGTTAGATAAAGAGTTAATGCTGCTATTAGCAAGCCGATGACCCATAAGCGGTCTAGCAAGACTTCGGTGCGATGTGTATGGCTTTTTAGCTGATGCAGCTGAAACAGTTTCCGGTACATGGTGGTCTAACTCACGAAAAAAAATCTAGAAATATTTATCCTGGGATGGATGACGATAATAAAATTTACCTTAAGAGTGTAAAGATTATTGTAATGCTAGCTGTCAAATCGACTCCAGTTGAATGGCACTAGCCTAGTCAAGCAGGAAGGTAAATTCCCATAGTCTGGGATGAAAACTAAGCTTTACCCATGTTTAGGGTACAATGCAATTGGAAAATCTACTATTTTTTCTTTGAGCGAATTCTCTAGTATAATAATTCAGATGGTACAATTTTAAGTCTCAGGAATTTGTCGAAGTGTATTTGCAAAATATCTGAGATTTAAGATTTCTGGGAAAAATGTTTTTATTTATGGTGCTTGAACCAGACTCAGGTTCAAAAGGTAAGGGTTGATAAAGAAAGGAAATTTCTCAACTTTTTTGTTTTACCCTTTACGTTCCGATCTGGTTTGGGCAAGAAGTCTATGGTTTGGCGCTGGTTTCGTTTAATCCCCCGATTCATCAAGGTGACGCTACCAGTAGTTGACAGGAATATGAATATTTATGTGGGATACAATTTGTTTTCCGATCGCTTACATCTTAGTTGATGCAGATTTAGTGGGGGGGTTAGAAAATATCATTATTGCTGGCTGCTACTTTGTCATTAGCTTGTTGATATTTGGGGATTTATGGGGCTATCGAAAAGTCGCAGTTAATTGGTTAAATATTTTAATAGCAAGTTTGTTTTTAATCGGTAGTATAAGTTACATTTTTTCAAAAATTACTATAGCCAGTGACAATAATTTTGTTCTGGGACAGATGGTGGGGAATTGGTTGGAGTTAGTACCTGCGATCGCTTTTTTTATTGTATATCAACGTTATCAGTCGTTACTTAATTCAACTCCAACTATTGAATCTAAACAAGAGTTAGAACAAAGATTGCGGGAAGCTACAGAGAAATTACAACAGCAAAGCCAATCTTTGCAAGAAGCCCAGACTAATTTAGAAAAAATTCACGGACATTTAGCACAAATAGAAAGGTTAACTATTTTAGGTCAATTGGTTTCTGGTATTGCTCATGAAATTAATAATCCGATTAATTTTATCTATGGTAATTTGCCTTATTTAGAAGAGTATACCCAAGGATTGCTGAAAGTAATTGATGTTTATCAGGAAATTCATTCAGCTAATGTTGAGATTGAAAAAGTTAGGGAAGAGGTTGACTTAGATTATGTGCGGGCAGATTTGCCATATATAATCGATTCTATTAAAGTAGGAGCAGATAGAATTCGAGAATTAGTCCAAAATCTGCGAAATTTTTATTGCTCAAATGAATCCAAAATGAGATTATCAGATATTAACGTAGGAATTGAAAGTTGTTTATTATTACTGTATAATCTTCACAAAAACAAGATAGAAATAATTAAAGACCTTGATGAATTACCACCTGTAGAATGTTATATCGAGCAAATAAATCAAGTATTTTTGACTGTACTTGGTAAGGCAATTAATACTTTATTAGAATCCAAAAACAATAGTGATGATTTAAATCTCAAACAAATTACTATAAATAGCAAAAACATCGGTAATGATTATATATTAATAGAAATTTTTATGAATGCAGAAATTAAAGAGCGAATATTTGAGCAAACTTTTACTCCTAAATTAATAGGAATAGGAACTGGTTTAGGTTTGTCAATTTCTCATCGGATTATCACTGAAGTTCATCAGGGAAACCTTTATTGTAAATATAAATTAGGAGAAGGGACAACTTTTACAATTGAGTTACCAATTAATCAAGTTTGTAGGGTGCGTTAGGGAATTGATTCCCCAAATAATTAACCAAAATATTTGCGTTTACGCAGAAATAAGATAAATCAAAGCATCACCTACAAGAGATCGAAGTTACTACTTATTTCTCTACCCTGTGAAATAACGATGAGCGAAACTCTCTATAATTTAGGAGATCTTGCACTCCTGAGCGGAGCCTCTATTTCTCGTTCCACCTGGGAACGAAGTCTTGGGAGGTTTTAGCTCCTTACTGGAGCAAGATCTGAGTAAAAACAGGCTTTTTTGTCTAAGTCCTATAAAATATAAAAAATCTAAACGACGGCAAGGTGAATAATGGGAGAAAAAGTTAAAGTCAGTTGCAAAATTCCCCAAGAATGGCAAGCGAAAATCGAACTTTTGGCGAAAGAAAGGAAGACACAGCCAAGTAAAATTTTTTATGAAGCTTTGGGGCAATACTTGGGTGAAAATGCTAACACTGATGACAGTCGCCTCAATGTTTTGGAAGTAGAGGTAACTATGTTAAAAAGGCAATTAGCAGAACTAACTATTGTTGTAAAAAATCGTCAATCAAGCTCTTTAGGAATGGTTGAAAAATTTCAACCAAACACTGATGAAGATGATGATTTTATAGAAGATGAACCTGATGAAATCCTTTATGATTTCTTACCACCTGAAGAGAGGTAAAGGGCAGAGGAGCAGGGGAAACAAGGAGACAAGGGGCAAGAGGAAAAGGGGACAAGGGGAATTTTTACTTCTGCCCTCTGCCTTCTGCCTTTCCTCCATTAGTGCATTTTTGCAGTTACATCTGTGCCATCGCTGACTAAACAACCGTCTTCCATGTACAGGATACGATCGGCAATATCTAAAATCCGATTATCATGGGTAACTAATAAAATTGTTATCCCTTGTTCTTTGGCTAATTTATACATTAATTCCACCACATCGCGCCCGGATTTTTTATCAAGGGCGGCGGTAGGTTCATCGGCTAAAACTATTTTAGGATGGCTAACTAATGCTCTGGCGATCGCAACTCTTTGCTTTTGTCCCCCTGACAAATTTTCGGCGTAATAGTTAACTCTGTCTCCTAAACCAACTTTTTCTAACATGGCGATCGCGATCGCATCGATGTCTTGTTTCAACTTTTCATCATGCAGTTCTAAAGACATTCGCACGTTTTCTTTTGCTGTTAAAAATTTCATCAAATTATGAGCTTGGAAAATATACCCAATTTGGCGACGAACTTTGGTTAACTGTTGCTTACTCGCGCCAGACATCTCTTGACTTAAAATTTTTAAACTTCCTTCTTCAGCAGAACGTAAACCGCCTAAAAGAGTTAATAGGGTAGTTTTTCCTGAGCCTGATGGCCCGGTTAAAAGGACAATTTCTCCAGCATTAATTTGTAAATTAATATCAAATAACACTTGTTTTCGTAGTGAACCTTTCCCAAAGTAATGGTTAAGATGATCCACATAAATAACAGGTGCAGTAGTAATATCTTTCACTGATTGATTGACGATAGTCAGGTTTTGCATGGTTAATTATTAGTTAAGTTTTCAATTTTTAAAACACATCGGCAGGGTCAGCAGAACGGAGTTTTCGCATTGCGATCGCTCCCGAACCAACACACATAACAATTGTCATCAAAAACACAGTGGTGGCTCGCTCAATTGTCATTTCAATGGGTAAAAGTGTGGCAGCATAAGCAAGTTGATATAAGCCAAATGAGAGGAAAAATCCCGGCAAGAAACCCAAAACAGCTAAAATTAATGACTCTTGAATTAGCACTATTAACAAATATTTATCGGTATATCCCATCGCTTTTAAAGTTGCGTATTCGGGTAAATGATCGGATACATCAGAATAAAGAATTTGGTAAACAATGACAATTCCAACAATAAATCCTACGCCAACACCCAGCCCAAAAATAAAGCCGATTCCTGTACCATTTGCCCAGTAAGTTCGTTCAATTTGGGCGAATTCTTCGGGGGTAAGTACTAAAACATCTTTGGGTAAACCTGCTCTTAATTGTGCTTGCACTTGTGTTACATCCGCTTCTGGTTTAAGGTGAATTAATCCAACTTCGATGTTTTCTGGTTTGCGATCGGGAAACAGTGTCAAAAAGGTGGAATCACTCGCAATTACATTCCCATCAGCCGCAAAAGATGCACCATTGGTAAACAAATTAGAAACTTGAATCTCTTTCCCATTTAATTCTGTGGTAAACTTGCCTGTCTTATCAAAAGTTTCTACAACTCCATATTCGGGGCGGCCTGCGCGATCGAACAATACATTATTTAATTGCTTCAAACTATCAAGATTTTGCTGCACTTCAGGAAAACTAAACGCTGGAGATGCTGGATCGATTCCCCAAACTAAAATTGCTCGATCTAAGCGAGTTTCAGGATTGCGCCATTGTCCTGTAGAAATGTAAACATAACTAACAGATTTTACCCCGTCGTAAGCCAAGGTTTGATATAGTCTTTCTCTGGAAAAACTTTTCACAGAAAACAGGGTTTGAAATTGGGGATTAATTAATACTAAATCAGCTTGAAGATTGCGATGAGGTTTAACTGCTGCATTAAATAATGCTCCTTCAAATCCCATCTGAATAAATATCAACATATCCGCAAAGCCAATACCTGCAACTGCAACGGCTAAACGGACTTTTTCTTTCATTAATTGTCGCCATGCTAAGGGGGTTTTGCGAAATAATTTGGGAAACATGATGATTCTTTAGATTTTTTTTAACCGCTCCAGACGCAGAGAGAAGAAGAGAGGTGTGTTTAACTCCAAAAATTTTATATTGGTCATCCGTTATAAAAAAAGTTAACAGTAATTTACTGTTCAATTGCTGTTTGAACTTGCAAATTTGTTAAACCTGCAACTTGTTTACTATCTTCGGGAGTTAGGCGAATTTTCACTTCGACTACTCGGCGGTCTAAATTTTCTCCGGGTTGATTGCTGAAAACATTTTGGCGCTCAACTTGTAGACCAATTCGTTCTACAAATCCGGTTAATTCACTGGAAAAAGCTTGGCTGGTAACGGTCGCTTTTTGTCCGATTTTAACTTTGCCAATATCGGTTTGATAGACTTCTGCGATCGCCATCATTCGATCGGTTTGTGCTAATTCCACAATTCCTGAACTGGAGATTTTTTCTCCCGGTCGATTATGCACTTTCAAAATTACACCTGTAATTGGCGCACGAATAAAAGCCAAGTTTAAATCAGTTTGGGCTCGTTTCACGGCGGCGATCGCATTATCAACTTCGCTTTGTGCTGCTTGCACATCCACTGGACGAACTTCCGCAATTTGTCTCAGTGTCGCTTGCGCTTCTCGAATTTGTTTACCACCAGTAGCATTAATCCGATCTAAAATTACTTTTGCTTCCCGCAATTGCTTACTATTGGTAGTAGTAATTCTCTCTAAATTCGCCCTAGCTTCGTTCAATTGTTGGCGAGTTGTTTCTACACTTAAACGCTTACTATCAAACAAGGAATTAGAAATAGCACCTTGAGCAAATAACTTTTGATAGCGACCTAATTCTGCTTCTGCATTGTTGAGTTCTGCTTCTAGTTTTCTAATCGTAGCTTCTTGAGCTAATTTTTCCCCAGACCACTGTGCTTCTATGCGTGCGATCGCCTGAGATTGCGCCGCTTTATCTCCTTCTAATTGTGCTTGTAAACGTTCTACGCTTGCTTGTTGTGCTTGAATTTCTCCACTTTTCGCACCAGCTTTTACTTGTGCTAATTTCGCTTGAGCAACTTTTACTTGTTCTTGCGCCTGTTGTAAAGCAGTTTGTAAACGTTCTTTGGAGTCGAGAACTACGATTACTTGTCCGACTTTGACGCGATCGCCTTCTTTTACTAATATTTCGCCAATGCGATCGCCATCCAAAGACAAAGGAGCAGACAATTTAATTATTTCCGCTTCTGGTTCTAATCTTCCTAAAGCTGTTACTTTCCTCACAACTGGTGTCGTTACCACAGTCGGTGCAGGAGTTGTTTGACTGAGAAAACCAGACTGAGAAATTGCATAATAAATAATTCCCCCAGTCGCCGCAGTCGCCGCAGCTATTAATCCAATTAACCACTGATTTGTCTGTTTAGATGGCAAGTTTATATTCATGGTTTTTCCTCATAACATAACTTTTTTTTGTCTAAATACATTGCGATCATCTCTCCTAGAATTACAAATTGTTCGCTAATTGAAATTTCTTCTTTTAGCCAAATTCTTTGCAGCAATAATCCATCTATATGCGTCATTATAAAGGCAGCTAAAGCCCGATCGTCAAAATCTAAAAGTTCACAAATTGCTTGCAAAGAACGTTCAATAGTTAATTTAATTACAGGATTACTTTTGATTTCTTGAGGATCGTTATTTTGGCAGAAATCCATCATAATAAACGTTTGTTTAATAAAATAGTCTTCATTTTTTTTCAGAAATCTCCCGCAAGCTTCAATGCGTTCTTGCAACGTTTGAGTTCCTTCTAATTCAGCCGCTACTTTCAACAAATCCTGTCTGTTAATCTCTTCTACTAACTGCTCATATAAAGCTTTTTTACTAGGAAAGTAATGATACAAAGTACCCGTTGAAACACCTAAACCATCAGCAATTTGCCGCATAGTAATCGAGCCATAACCCTTTTCTGCAAACAAATCAAAACACTTATTTAACAGTTCTCTACGATATACGTCGTGGTCAACAATTTTCGGCATAACACACAATAAATTAATACCCTTCTCCTGTTAGTTATACAGTATGAATTTCCATACTTAACTTATAAGATTAGGGAAAAAGCAATTTATATCGAACATCCGTTATTATATCTCTTAATAAAACTAAACGCAAGAGTCCCTAAGTACGTTGTGTGTCTTCGCTCTGATTAAAACTGGGATAGGAGTGCCCAAGCGCAACAACATACTTAGCAAAGGATTAGATTGTTTCGCTCAATTTCAAAACCACTTGCTTAAGTTCTTGGGTGCCTTGTTTTGTTTGCGAAATACCTTTTGCTGTTTCGTTTGCGCCTTGGCTGAGATGATTCATCGCTTCTGTAACTTGCTGGGTAGCGATCGCTTGTTGCTTGTAAGTTAAAGCGATCGCCTGACTATTTTCCACAATCTTTTCCACTGATTGAGCAATATCTGCAAAAATTTTCGCCATATCGTGCGAAATTTGCACACCTAAATCCACATTTTTCGTACCAGCTTCAGCTACCCCAACCATTACATGAATTGCTGTTTGAATTTCCTTAACCAAAGCAGTAATTTGTTGAGCAGACTTACCACTTTCATCTGCTAATTTGCGAATCTCAGCAGCCACAACTGAAAAACCTTTACCATTTTCTCCGGCTCTTACCGCTTCGATCGCAGCATTTAACGCTAACATATTAGTCTGATTTGCTAAAGAGATCACCACATCGGAAACATTGCCAATTTGATTAGTTTGCTGTCCCAAATGAACCGCGTTTTCCGCAATTTCTTCCACCCTTTGTTTCAGATTATTCATTTCTTCTAGAACTCGTTGAACAGCATTATTTCCTTGATCGACTCGTCGTAAACTTTCCTGAGCACCTAAAGCAGCTGATTCAGCTTGCTCTGCTGACTGACGAGAGGAAACACTCAATTCATCCATAGTTGCTGTTGTTTGTTGCACTGAAGAAGACTGTTGACTTGCCATTCTTTCTTGTTGCACCACCGTAGATGAAAGTTCAGTAGAAAAAGAAGACACAGTTCCGACAATTTCTTGAATCGATTTAACCAAGCTACGCAGGATTACAATTCCCACTAATAAACCAATTAACAGGGATAAAACTGATATAATGAACGCAAAAAACTTAAAATTATCAATTGAAGAGTAAACAGCTTTTTCAGGAGTTTCGTAAACCAACACAAAAGCACTATCTTTGTGTTGTGGATCGGGTAAAAATGACTGATAATTAATTAAAGAGTTGGTTGTTTTGTCAGTTAAACCATTTTGTCCAGATAGGATCTCGTTAACTACTTCAGCAGGATAGTCTCTTTTCAGATTTGTATCTTTATTTAGTTCAAATCCCCAATTTCTACTTTCATCTGGATGATACAAATAATATCCATCCTCATTTACTACAAAAAATCGCTGTTCAAAATTATTTTTTAAATAATCATTTTTGCCATTTTGGAATAAATTATTTGCTAAAATACTAGCAACTACGAGACCTCGTTTTTCCCCTTGAGCATTGTAGATAGGAGTGGCAAATCTAATAATTGGTACGAATGGAGTTTCAATTTTTCCATTTTCTCGATTCAGATTAACTTCAGAAACGTAAACTTCTCCCAGACGCAAATTTATAGCGTCTTTAAAAAATTTTGTGTTAAATTGGTTTTGTAGTTGAGAACCTTGAACAATTTCTACTGAACCTGACCTAGAATTGACTCTAACTAATTCCTTACCGTTTTGATCTAAATATTTGATCCGGTAATAATAAGGTCTAGCTTCTAAAAAAGAAACAAAAATAATATTGAGCCGTTTTACCCATTCTGAATAAGTAGATTGATCTAGAGGATCGATGTCATTATTTTCTCTAGCTCTAACAATCCCTTGGATTGGTGGAGTTTGACTCAGATAAAGTACATCGGCTTTACTAATATCTATTAATTGATTAATTGACTTTTTACTGTTTTCTCCTTCCAATTTCATCTGTCCAGAAACTAAAGATGTCAATTCTCGACTTGAAGAATTAATACTGTAAACACTGACAATTACAGTTGGAACGACAAGTCCGATCGCTAATAAAAGACTCAGCTTGTTTTGAAATTTATTAAAAAATGCCGTACCCATTTTTCCCAACCTCTATTTGTAAGTTGTGTAAATGCTGTAAATTTATGAAAAGTTTTATTGAATAAAATCAACTTTTATAACCTGATTCTTTCAAATTCAATAATTTCAGTTATAATTCAATCTTTTCATTGCTGATTACAGCTTTACTATGACTATCTATCCTTTAGATTACCCAAACAAAAATTAAAAAATCTAGTTTAAACCCATGTATTTTTCTCTATATTTTAATTTATTATGTTTTAGTTTATCAATGGAAAAAGCTAAGTAGCGATCGCTTAATTAATCAAATCTTAAGACTTTACCCAATCAGGTTAATCTTAGACGGAGATTGTCAATATAATTAATTAAAGTAACGCTCAGCAATTATGACAGCAATGAACAACCGTCCTCAAATCGGCAATATTAGTCCATTGATTCCCGCAGGCGATGACTTAGAAAAATCCATTAAATTTTATGAACAAAAACTGGGATTTACTACCATTCATCAAGAAGGAAATCCTACCAGAATGGCAATAGTCAAACGAGACAACGCAGAGATTTTTTTAGTCAAAAACGATTATCATGATTTAGCCAAAGAAATATCTCTACGCCTGCAAGTAACAGGTATTGAAGAACTTTATCAAGAGTTAGAAAGCAAAGGCGGCGAGATGATTCATCCTAACGGCAAACTAGAAACAAAACCTTGGGGGCCAAAAGAATTTACTGTGATAGATTTAGCAGGAGTTTGTTTAACTTTTTATGAATTTCTTTAGAAATTACTCATTTTTTAGCGTTGATTTTCTTTAATTTCCCTTAAGCAACGTAACCAACTTAAATAGTTCAATGGTAAATTTACTTTCTCCCTGTCACTTGTCAAGGGAATTAAAAAATTAATTTGCCCTATGTTGATATTAATCATGAGAATGGGAAATATAAAAGTAGAGATAGGAAGAGACCTTATGTTTAATTTAGAAGATAACTGGATTGTTGTTCAAGGCGATCGCCGCTACCGTGATAATCTGTTAAACTGCCTTAAACTGTTGAATGCTGCACTCAACCCTCAAATAATTGAAGCCTGCTTAACCACAGGATTTTTTAGTAGTTGCCAATATCGCATTTATCACGAATTTTGGATGGAAGATTAACCATAGAGATTAACTTTCGTTCGTGTAGCGTGGTTGTTACTATATATTGATAATACTTGCTTCAACTTCAGGAAGAATGAATTAACCTCTCTTTAGTCAGAGGTTAAAAAACCTGGAGTTTTTTATTATGAATATGTTTGTGCCAGCTTGTGCGTTAGCACGTTCACTATTACCCAAAGAGTAAAATTATGACTACCGAACAAAATCAACCTTCCAGCCAATCATCAACAGACGTTAATCAAGAAAAGGATCAAACTCCTCAATATTATCAACCAGAATCCGGTTACAGAACCGAAGAAGAGGAAGAACTCAGACAAAGTTCTCCTCTTAATCCGAGAGTAGCCCAAAAGTCAGACGAAGCAACGGAAGAAGCGTGAAGGAAAACTTTTATTTATTTTCTTTCCGCGCAACCTTCCATTACCTGATTACCTAAAATCAAAATAGCCTCGTAGGGATAAAGTTTATCTGACATTCCATCACTACAAGAATTGGCTTTTTTTATTATTAATGTCCCGTTTGGTTGTCCATTAAGTCGGTACACTCTTACTACATCAATAGGACGACCTTCTGCTTTTATTGGTGCAACATAAGGGTAAGTTCGTTTGCTTACTGCTGGTGATGAATAAACTATGCCATTGCGGTTGACAGTTACACTCCAAAAAGGTTCTGTACCACTGACGGTGAAGGTTTCCACTTTCGCCGGAGTTTGAGAAATTAGCAAATTTTCTGCTGATATATTGTTATTAGCATAACTGCGATTTCCTTGGCGATCGGCTAATGCCGCATCACTTCCCAGCCAACTCACAGATAATCCCAATAAAAGAGTATAAAAGTATAAAGATTTCATAATCACCTACTCCAAAGTTACAACAATTACGATCGCCGACTTTAGCCCATATTCATAAATTATTCTCTAGGAGCGATTCAAAATCCAAAATCCAAAATCTAAAATACAATGACGTACTTGCTTTGCAATAGTGCCAAGAGTTAAGCTATGAGTTCCGTTTCCCAGAGATTCTGGGCCTATTTGCTCAAGCATAGAACATGAATCAAAACCTAAAACTGCTAATTTCTGAGTCAGAGATTGCTGACCCAGGTAAGCAAAACATCAATCCCAAATTTCTGCATCATAAGTTACACTTAAGTAGCAAACCTTTCCGGCAAATATTTAATTAGATAAAGTTGTATAAAACTGATTAACAAATTGGTTTACAGCCTGAGATTTTTAAGTAAAATTTGCAGATTAGCTAAAACTTTCCTTAAGATCTGGCACCTAAGAGCCAGCCTCGTTAGAAAATCCTTCATAGCTATCGTTAACAGCTTCCCACTTTCAGCATGAAACAACAGAACTTTAGTAGTAAATTACTATCGACCGTTAATGTCATTGCAGCCGCTGTGTTTGCTAACCTTGCCGATATTGCTCAAAGAGTTTATCCCAATAGATAAACTGAACAAATCATTAAAGTGGCAAGGCTACAATCAAGTGTTACCTATTTCTACAAAACACTTATTGGATAAAGCTTTTAGAAAATTTGGATTTGTTCCTAATTTAGCGAATAGGCAAGATTTTAGATTGACTAGTCTTGCCATATAAACATCTCAGTCGTTCTAGGACGGTTGATTACATACAACGCACTCTATACTCAATCAATGATGAACAGTAACACAGTACCTCAAACACAAGGCTTATACGATCCCCAATTTGAACATGATGCTTGCGGTGTGGGATTCATTGTCCATCAGAAAGGCAACAAATCTCACGAAATCGTAGAACAAGGATTAACAATTCTCTTAAACTTAGACCATCGTGGCGCTTGCGGTTGCGAAGCGAATACCGGAGACGGCGCAGGTATTTTGCTGCAAGTACCGCACAAGTTTTTGCAGAAAGTCACAGCAGCAGAAGGTTTTACCCTGCCAGAACCAGGAGAATATGGAGTAGGGATGATATACTGTTCTCCCGATCCTGCGGTTCGGCAAAAAGCTCAAGAATATTTTGCAGCTGTTGTCGCGGAAGAAGGACAGAAAGTACTAGGTTGGCGCGACATACCCACAGATAACTCATCATTGGGTGACACAGCAAAGTCCAGCGAACCCTTCATGCGACAGGTTTTTATCCAACGTTCTGCTGATCTTGTTGATGACTGGGCTTTTGAGAGAAAACTTTATGTGATTCGCAAACGTACTCATATAGCGATTCGTGCGTCTCACATCGATCCAATGTGGTATCCCAGTAGTTTATCTTCTCGGACGATCGTTTACAAAGGAATGTTAATGCCTGTGCAAGTAGGACAATATTACCCTGACTTGCACGACCCTGACATGGAAAGCGCATTGGCGTTAGTTCACTCCCGCTTCAGTACAAATACTTTCCCCAGTTGGGAAAGAGCGCACCCCTACCGCTACATCGCCCACAACGGCGAAATCAACACATTGCGGGGTAACATTAACTGGATGCACGCTAGACAATCTTTGTTTGAATCAGAATTGTTTGGCGATGACATTAAAAAGATCAAACCAGTTATTAATATAGATGGAAGTGACTCGCTGATTTTCGATAACGCTTTGGAATTAATGGTTTTGGCGGGACGTTCCTTACCTCATGCGGTAATGATGATGATTCCCGAACCTTGGACGGCGCATGAATCAATGAGTCCAGAGAAAAAGGCATTTTACAAGTATCATTCTTGCTTGATGGAACCTTGGGACGGCCCTGCTTCGATCGCATTCACCGATGGTACGATGATGGGAGCAGTGCTCGATCGCAACGGTTTACGTCCTTCTCGTTACTATGTCACCAAAGACGACTTAGTAATTATGGCATCAGAAGCCGGAGTTCTACCCATTGAACCAGAAAGGGTAGCTGTGAAAGGACGCTTAGAACCAGGAAGAATGTTCCTCGTCAATATGGAAGAAGGAAGAATCATCGCTGACGAGGAAATCAAAAATAAAATTGCCAACGAACATCCTTACGCCGATTGGATTAAGGAAAACATGGTAGAACTGGCGAAACTGGGAAATGATAACGCGGCGGCGGTAGAGACGTTGCATGCAACGTCTCTACAACAACCCACAGCAGATAGTCATTATTCCCTAACCCAACGTCAAACCGCATTCGGTTACACCTTTGAAGAGTTGCGGTTGCTGTTAACTCCAATGGCGAGAGATGGAGTGGAAGCAGTTGGCGCGATGGGTGCGGATACACCTTTGGCGGTGTTGAGCGATCGACCAAAAATACTCTACGATTACTTTAAGCAATTATTTGCTCAAGTGACAAATCCGCCGATAGATTCCATCAGAGAAGAGATTATCACATCGGCAGAAACTACGATCGGTGCAGAAAGAAACTTACTCAACCCAGTTCCCGAAAGCTGTCATTTAATCGAGTTGAAAACTCCGATTCTGAGTAATGAAGAATTGGCGAAACTCAAATATATTAATGAAGGCGGATTTAAGTCGATTACTTTGCCAATTTTGTTCGATCCCAAAGCGGGAGTCAAGGGATTGGAAAGTGCGATGGAAGAGATTTTCCAAAAGGCGAATGATGCGATCGCAGATGGTGCGAGTATAATCATCTTAAGCGACAGAGACATCGACAAAGAAAACGCCCCCATCCCTGCACTTTTAGCAGTTTCCGGTTTACATCACCACTTGATTCGGGAAGGTACGCGCACCAGAGTCGGATTAGTTTTAGAATCAGGTGAACCGAGAGAAGTACATCATTATGCAACTTTAATTGGTTATGGTTGCGGCGCGATAAATCCATATCTTGCATTTGAGACGATCGCAGATATGATTAACGAAGGATTAATCCTCAACGTTGATTACAAAACCGCTTGTAAGAATTACATCAAAGCAGCAACCAAAGGTGTAATTAAAGTCGCTTCCAAGATTGGGATTTCTACCATTCAAAGTTATCGTGGTGCCCAAATTTTTGAAGCCATTGGACTGAACAAAACAGTCATCGACAAATATTTTACTTGGACAGCATCGCGGATTGAAGGTGCAGACTTAGAAGTAATTGCTCAAGAAGCAATTTTACGACATTCTCATGCGTTTCCCGATCGCGAAGTCAACGGACACACCCTTGATGTTGGTGGCGAATATCAATGGCGCAAAGAAGGTGAAGCGCACTTATTTAGTCCCGAAACTATTCACACCTTACAAAAAGCAGTTCGGACAGGAAGTTACGAAACCTTCAAACAATACGCCAAACTGGTAAACGAACAAGGGAAAAAACATTTCACCTTGCGCGGATTATTAGAATTCAAAGAACGTCAACCAATCCCCATCGAAGAAGTTGAACCGATAGAAGCAATCATGAAACGCTTCAAAACAGGCGCAATGAGTTACGGTTCAATTTCCCAAGAAGCCCATGAAAGTCTCGCCATCGCCATGAACCGCATCGGAGGCAAGTCTAACACAGGAGAAGGCGGAGAAGATCCAGAACGTTACACTTGGACAAACGAACAAGGCGACTCCAAGAATAGTGCAATCAAACAAGTAGCATCAGGACGTTTTGGCGTAACGAGTTTGTATCTTTCCCAAGCGCGGGAATTACAAATTAAAATGGCGCAAGGGGCGAAACCGGGAGAAGGCGGACAATTACCCGGACGAAAAGTGTATCCTTGGATTGCGAAGGTTCGTCACTCAACCCCCGGAGTAGGTTTAATTTCGCCACCGCCTCACCATGACATTTACTCGATTGAAGATTTGGCGGAACTGATTCACGATTTAAAGAATGCGAATCGGGAAGCGAGGGTTAGTGTAAAATTAGTTTCGGAAGTTGGAGTAGGTACGATCGCAGCAGGTGTAGCCAAAGCCCACGCCGACGTTGTGTTAATCTCCGGTTATGACGGAGGAACAGGCGCATCACCGCAAACCTCCATCAAACACGCAGGTTTACCTTGGGAACTCGGACTCGCCGAAACTCACCAAACCTTAGTTTTAAACAACTTACGCAGTCGCATCGCCGTAGAAACCGACGGACAAATGAAAACCGGAAGGGATGTAGTAGTTGCAGCCTTACTAGGTGCAGAAGAATTCGGTTTTGCAACCGCACCCTTGGTAACACTCGGTTGCATCATGATGCGTGTTTGTCACCTTAACACCTGCCCCGCCGGAATTGCAACCCAAAACCCACAGTTACGCCAAGCATTCACAGGCGACCCCGAACATACGGTAAACTTTATGAAGTTCATCGCCCAAGAAGTTCGGGAACTAATGGCGGAACTTGGTTTCCGCAACCTCAGCGAAATGGTTGGACGGACAGATGTTTTAGAACCGAAAAAAGCCGTCGAACATTGGAAAGCCAAAAACATCGACCTTTCTAAGATTTTATATCAACCGGAAGTCGGCCCGGAAGTTGGTCGTTACTGTCAGATTCCCCAAGATCACGGTTTAGACAAATCCCTCGATATTACAGTATTGCTGGATTTGTGTAAGGATGCGATCGAAAAAGGCGAAAAAGTAAAAGCCACCCTACCCATCAAAAACATCAACCGAGTAGTCGGAACAATCTTAGGAAACGAAATCACCAAACGTCACTGGGAAGGACTTCCAGAAGACACAGTACACCTACATTTCCAAGGAAGTGCAGGACAAAGCTTCGGCGCATTCGTCCCCAAAGGCGTAACCTTAGAATTAGAAGGCGATGCAAACGACTACTTAGGAAAAGGCTTAAGCGGTGGAAAAATCATCGTTTACCCCCCCAAAACCTCAACCTTCGTCCCCGAAGAAAACATCATCATTGGAAACGTCGCCTTCTACGGCGCAACAAAAGGCGAAGCATACATCAACGGTATCGCTGGCGAACGCTTCTGCGTCCGCAACTCCGGCGTAAACACCGTCGTCGAAGCCGTCGGAGATCACGGTTGCGAATACATGACAGGCGGAAAAGTCGTAGTCTTAGGAAAAACCGGACGCAACTTCGCCGCCGGAATGAGTGGAGGAGTAGCCTACATCCTCGACGAAACAGGCGACTTCGCCACCCGCTGCAACACCCAAATGGCGGACATCGAACCCCTCGACGAAGAAGACATCGAAACCATCCACCAAATGATCCAAAAACACCGCGAATACACCGGAAGCCAAAAAGCCGCCAAAGTACTTGACAATTGGGAAGAAATGGTATTCAAATTCGTCAAAGTCATGCCCCGCGACTACAAACGAGTCCTCGAATGCTTAAAACGTGCATTTGAATCCGGCTTAAGCGGAGACGAAGCATTAGCCGCAGCCTTTGAAGAAAACGCCCGTGACGTTTCTCGGATTGGCGGAAGCTAGAGTTTTAATGTGAACAAACAGGGGGCTTATTGCTCCTTGTTATACTTCCTTTAGTGAGGGTAAATAATTGTATGAAACCTATTACTATAAAAGACAGAATTGACAAAGCAGAATCACAAATAGAGGATAAAAAGCAGAGTGTTGACTACGATACGCGAGAGTTCACAATTGAATACATTGTTGATAAATACGTTAGGGGTCTAGATGATGACAAAAATGAAATTTATGTTCCCGAATATCAGAGAGAATTCGTTTGGGATGAACGCCGCCAATCAAGGTTAATAGAGTCAATTATATTAGGACTGCCTATACCCCTGATTTTTGTTGCAGAGATTCAAGAAACAGGGAGGCTAGAAATTGTTGATGGTTCTCAAAGAGTGAGAACGTTAGCAAGATTTCTAGCTAACGAATTAAAATTGAGAAATCTTGTTACTCTGGATCAATTAAATGGCTTTAGCTTTGAAGACTTTCTACCGTCTCGGCAGAGAAAATTAAAAAACACACCTATGAGGATGATTGTTTTGTCTTCCAAGGCAGATCAAGAAGTTAGAAATGATATGTTTGATCGTATTAATACAAGTAGCCTTCCCTTATTTCCTATGGAGAAAAGGAAAGGTATTTTCAAGGGTGCTTTCAATGATTTTGTATTTGAGTGTTCTGCAAATACAAAATTTAAAAAATTATGTCCTGTAGGTTATCACTTTAAAAATAGACAAGAAGAAGCTGAACTTGTCTTAAGATTTTTTGCTTTTTCAGAGACTTACCCTGATTTTAGACTTGATGATGGTGCAAGTTTAGAGGATACAGGGGTAGAGAGATTTCTAGATGAATACTTGCAGCTAAAAAACTCAAATGCTAGTGAGGCAGAGGCAGAAATGAATCAGAAAAAGCAAGATTTTGAGAAAATGCTGGATTTTGTAGAAAAAACTTTTCCAAGTGGGTTTGCTAAATATTCATATTCTGAAGAAACTTCAAGACCTTATTTTGAGGCAATTGCGGTTGGTTCCTATCTAGCTCTTAAGCAAATTCCCTATAACATTGTTCAAAAAATATGGACGGATTCAGAAGGAAATAACCAGTGTGGAAATTTTAAAATTCCGATAGGTCGGTATCAAACTCATAAACCCGATAATATGAGAGAAAGAATTGATTACGTGAAAAATAAGCTGATTAATAAAAAATGAAAGATTGCTTAGATGAGTTCAAGAACAGAGTGGAAGAAGTGGAGAAGTACTTTACGCTTGTTAGTGCGATTGACAAGCTCGAAACTCATAAATTTAACTCACTCTCGCTTCCAGATGGAGATACTTGTGATGTAGACAGTGACCTTAAAAAAATATTGAAGGCGAGTTGTTACTTGATTCTATATAATCTGATAGAATCATCAGTTCGTAATGGTATTTTAGCCATCTATGATGCTATTCATGATGACGGTTTAATTTACAAGGATTTAAATAAAAATATCCAATCTATATGGTTGGAATATCAAAGTGATAGCTTCACAAAGCTTCCTATAACTAAAAAGAATGTCGTTAAAAACATTCAAGAAATTTTAAATTCTGTAATAGAAAATTTACCAATAAAATTAGAAAAAGATAAGCTAAATTTTCTAATATCTGGAAATTTAAACGCTGAAAAAATCGAGCAAATAATTAGAAACTATGGTTTCTTTGGCAAAATAACAGTTGATAAGAAACGAGTAAAGTACGTCTTGGATCACGTAGTCAAAATGAGATGTGATTTAGCACATGGTAATGCTTCATTTTGCCAAGCATCTAGTAATAAAGTTATGAGAGAGTTGATAGAGATTAAAAATGACGTTATTACCTACTTGCAGGATTTACTCAATAATATAGATGACTACATCCAGCAAAAAAAATATAAACGATCTCCTTAATTCAAAAAAATAACTACGGTTAATATAGGAATTTATGGCAAGGTTAATAACTTATGGATTACCAGAAAATTATTACAATTGAACCGGGAAAACGCAGTGGCAACCCTTGTATTCGAGGAATGCGAATTACTGTGTATGATATTTTGGAATATCTCGCTGGTGGAATGACTGAAGAGGAGATTTTAGAAGACTTTTCTGAACTTACATCTGATGATATCAAAGCTTGCCTTGCTTTTGCAGCAGAAACACGCCCTAAATTTGGGAGTGCAAAAGGCTTAATTGAAATGTCAGATGATTTTGACGAACCCTTAGCAGATTTCGAGGCTTATGCACCATTAAACTAAAGAGGAAAAAATGACAATAGTTAAATTTAACGTTCCCTTTGAATCATTGGTTGAAGCAATTACATCTCTAGATTTGGAAAAAAAGCGTGAACTTTTAGAAATTTTAGAGGATTTGGTGTTTGAATCAGAAGAATCACTAGAACAAGAACCACAAGTTATGGCAGACATTGAAGAAGCGAGAAAAGCATATCAAAGGGGAGACTATCAAACTATTCAGGAATACATTGCCAGTAAGTCTGGGAAAACTTCATGAGTTATGGCGTTCTCATTCTTACTTTATAAATGGCACAAACTATTTTTCAACAGACAGTTACAATCTATAAAGCTCCCCAACCAGGTAAAGCTGAGAAATTACTAAAAGATGGTTTTCAAGCAGTAGACTTTCCCAACAATCCCCCTTATTTAGATGGTAAATGCTACTTTGCAGCACCCAATTCTAGAAGTCTGGCTGAAGAATATAACAATCATTACAAACAAGGAATATTGGAGGTAATAATAGACAAACAAACTTATGACCAAAATTTTAAGCCGCTTGAAAGAGCTTATCAGGGCGGGCCAAATATTGAACTAGCAATTCCTCACAATCTGTTCCCCATCTTAAACCAGTTTCCAAGAGTACTCAAACAGCAATAATTGATTATGAACGAAGAATTTTGGAACCAGATAAAATCTAAATATCAACTCGGTAAATTAATCTACGGTACAGTTGAAGCTCATACTCCTTTTGGAGTTTTTGTCGATATTGGTGATGAAAAGGTAAGAGGAATTATTCAAATTACTGATTTTCTGGATACAGGATCGATGACACCAGAAATGTATCCCGATATTGGCTCATCTGTTGGCGCTGTTGTGGTTGGATACACGGAAGACGATCGCAATCAAATTTGGTTAAGCGTTAAACCTAGTGTACTACAAAAATCACTGGTAAAGTTAAAACTTCCTGTTGCCAATCAACTATAAAAAACTGTTTATTCATGGAGAGGAATATGGATTATGAAAAATGTTGAAATTTCTGAAGATTCTGCTGAGATTCGTGCGTTATTAGAACAAGCCCGTGATGAGGATATAATTGTGCAACTCACTGATGGCAGTAAATTTATTTTAAGTGCGGTTGATGATTTTGAGGTCGAGGTAGTAAAAACACGCCAAAACAAAAAGTTGATGGCACTATTGGATGAACGCGGTCAGCAAACACAAACAATTTCACTTGCTGAAGTCAAGCGAAAATTGCATCTCAGCGACTGATTAATAATAAACTTTTGTAATTTTTGAGGTAACAAACAATGGGAAAACCAACAGGATTTATCGAATTTCTTCGGGAAGTAGCATCGGAAGTTGAACCGATCGATCGCATTCGCAACTGGGACGAGTTTCACCTGCCAATGGCAGAAGAAAACCTCCGCACCCAAGGCGCAAGGTGTATGGACTGCGGCGTGCCATTTTGCCACACGGGAACTGTCATTAGTGGAATGGCAAGCGGTTGTCCAATTAATAATTTGATTCCAGAATGGAATGATTTAGTTTATCGCGGACTTTGGCGCGAAGCACTCGATCGCCTGCACAAAACTAACAACTTCCCTGAGTTTACCGGAAGAGTTTGTCCTGCACCCTGCGAAGGCGCTTGTGTTTTGGGTATTCACAACCCACCTGTTACGATTAAAAATATTGAGTATTCGATCGCAGAAAAAGGCTGGGATGAAGGCTGGATCGTCGCAGATCCACCCACTAAGCGGACTGGAAAAAAAGTTGCGATCATCGGATCGGGCCCTGCTGGACTTAGCGCCGCTGCTCAACTCAACAAAGCCGGACATTGGGTGACTGTGTTTGAAAGGGCCGATCGTCCAGGCGGATTGCTCATGTACGGAATTCCTAACATGAAATTGGACAAAGAGCAAGTAGTCCTCCGTCGCCTGAAAGTCTTGGAAGATGAAGGCGTGAAGTTTGTCTGCAACACGGAAGTTGGCAAAGATATTACTTCTGAGCAATTGCTGAAAGAATTTGACTCGGTAATACTTTGTACAGGAGCCACTAAACCTAGAGATCTCCCCATTGAAGGACGCGAATTAAAAGGTATTTACTTCGCAATGGACTTCCTCACCGCTAACACCAAGGCAGTTTTAGATAAAAGTCAAAATGGCGGCTTCATTTCTGCTCAAGGTAAGGACGTGGTAATTATCGGTGGTGGCGATACCGGAACGGACTGCGTAGGAACTTCCATTCGTCACGGCTGCAACAGCCTCGTCCAAGTGGAAATTTTACCCCAGCCACCCTCAGAACGGGCAGCGGACAACCCTTGGCCCGAATGGCCGAAAGTTTATAAAATGGACTACGGACAAGAGGAAGCAGCAGCGAAATTTGGTGATGATCCCCGTGTTTATACCACTACAGCCACCAAGTTTGAAGGTGACGAAAACGGCAATGTCAAAGCCGTTCATACTGTACAGGTGCAATGGGAGAAAAACGAAAAAGGTCAGTTTATTCCCAAACACATCCCAGGTACGGAAAAAGTCATTCCCGCCCAACTTGTGCTTTTAGCAATGGGCTTTTTGGGGCCAGAACAACCGCTGCTAGATGCCCTTGGCTTGGAACGCGATGCCCGCAGCAATGTCAAAGCCGACTACGGTAAATACAATACCAGCATTCCCGGTGTGTTCGCCGCTGGTGACTGTCGTCGCGGTCAAAGCCTCGTCGTTTGGGCTTTCAACGAAGGTCGAGGTGCTGCCCGTGAATGCGATTTGTATTTAATGGGAAGTACTGACTTACCGTAGTTTGAAGGCAGGGGTGCAGGGGAGCAGGGG
>NZ_JADEWG010000070.1 GCF_015207735.1 [Phormidium] sp. LEGE 05292 | reverse complement strand
CCCTACCACCCCACCACCCCACCTCTTCTTCCCAGTCCCTAATCACTAATCACTAAAAATATGAGAAAAACTAATCCATTTGAAAATTCTGACTTGAAGCAATTACAGTTGTTTTTGTACTTAATACCTGTGTTTGGCGTTTTTCCGTCCCTGTGGACATTGTACTGCCGCCAAGCTAGTCGGGAGGAAATGGCAGCAAGTAGATTATCAGTAACTCTAGCTTTTGGTTGGCTCTTAGGTTACATTTTATTGGCAGCCGGAGCAGATACTTCGGAATCCTGGAAATTGCCTTTGTTAGTAACCAACAGCTTATTTACTTCTGGTTACTTTGTGGTAAGTACTTGGTTAATGTTCCGATTGTGGCAGCGCCAACCTTTGCGCTTACCAGGTACGCGCATCTCCAAACGGGTGGTTCATAAACGCCTACCTTAATGTCCAACCTAATCAATAAGAAAATCCTGATCGGGATTATGCGATCGCGACTCAAGTAGTAGATACTTGTATGGTTATTTCCATCTTCAGGTCTGAGTAACTTTAAAGACAGCCCATTTTTCGTGTGTGAGGAAGCTAGTGCCAACTACAAAAATTTCCGGTTCATTCTCTCAGAAGCAAGAAACCATCCGTAAGATTGGTTCAGAGCCATCTAAATTTAGCCAGCTACGTTGGCTATGGTTAGGATTTAGCTTAACTGGTGTAGCAATGCTGTCGGCAACCGCAGGAGCCCTATTGGCAGTATCGCTTTCGACAACACCGTTAATGCAGAGCCGTCTGAGCCCTGAAGAAGCTGCGGTGTTTTCTCAAGGCAACATCTCTACGACTAATCTCAAGTTGCCAGAGTTAACCCGACCTGTAAATATTTTAGTTATGGGAATTAAGGTTTTACCTTCAGATTTAGGCGAAAAACCAGACCCCAGCTTGGGAGGATACGAACCTGTACTTAACTCTTTTGAAGGTTTATCCGATACCATGCTCTTATTGCGGTTTAACCCGCAGACCAAAAAATTAATTGTCCTTTCTATACCTCGTGATACTCGTACTTTTGTCGAAGGAGCAGGTGTTACTAAAATTAATGCGGCTAACGTTTATGGTGGCCCTGCGTTGAGTGCGAAGACAGTAAGTAGTTTACTGGGAGATGTGAGAATCGATCGCTATGTCCGTATCAACGTCCAAGGCGTAGAAAAACTGATCGATGCTTTAGGTGGTGTGACTATTCATATACCTTACGACATGAAATATACTGATAACACCCAACACCTTTACATCGATTTTAAAGCCGGAAAACAACACCTCGACGGCGCTCAAACCCAAAACTTACTACGTTTCCGCCACGACAAATTAGGAGATATTGGTCGCGTCCAACGGCAACAAATGGTTATGAGAGCATTAATGGAACAAGCTCTTAATCCCGTAACTTTAGCCAGATTACCAGAAATTCTCCGGGTAATCCAATCTCACATTGACACTAACCTATCTGTAGAAGAATTAGTTGCCTTAGTAGGTTTTGGTGTAAAAATGAATCGTTCTGATGCTCAAATGTTATTAGTACCAGGACAGTTTAGTAATGAAGGAGAATATGAGGCTAGCTATTGGTTGCCTAACCGCAGGGGAATTTCTCAATTAGTTAGTCAATATTTAAATTCTTCTGATGAATCAGAACCAAAAGAGCGTCGCAAAACTGATTTGACTAATGTAAAAATAGCCATTAAAGACAGCACAGGCGATTCAGAATCAGTAAATGCTTTAGTGAGAAAGCTGAGAAGAGCAGGTTATCGCAATGTTCAAGTTACTGAACCTTGGAGTGAAACTTTGTCAGAAACGCGCATTCTCGCCCAAAAAGGAGATAGTGAAGCGGCTGAAGCTGTATCTCAAGCATTAGGAACTGGCGAAGTGCGTGTAGAAAGTACTGGTTCTCTCAACTCTGATATCACTATTTTTGTTGGCAAAGATTGGATACAACAACAAAAATCATCTCAATAATTTTGAGATTTGTTCGTTGTAAGGACTTCAGTCCTTCTCGCAGTGACAAAGCTAGGACTGAAGTCCTCACAACGAACAGTCTATTTAGTTTTTTGGAAAATCCAATCAATCAAAATTGGATTAACTAATTCGGGTGCTTCATCTTGGGGACAATGACCTAATCCTTCTAAAGGAATAAACTTTTCAACTTGGGGGAATTTGGCTAATTCTCGCCCTAAATCGATCGGTTCCCAAGGGTCATCTGTTCCCCATAAAATAATTGCCGGACAAGGCAAAATTGGTAACAAATCTTCTGGTAATGGCCCTTGAGAATAGCGAGTAAATGCTAAAAATACATCTACTGCGCCAGGATCTAAAGCTGGTGCCATTAACATATCTACTAGTTCGTCGGTGACTGCTTCGGGACGTTTATAGGCTTGCAGAAGAATTTTTTTGACGACTTTCGGCTTGGCGATTTGATTAAAGAATAATTGCCCGATTAGTTTAAATGCTAATATTCGTTGGACAATGGGAGCACCAGAACGACGATACCAGGGTAAGGTGGCGCGTTTGCGATCGTGCAACAATCGTAAGGAACAATTGAGCAAAGCCACTCCTCTAATCATTTCGGGAAAGTCTACAGCCGCTTGCATGGCTACTATACAGCCGATCGAATTACCCATCAAAAATGCTGGTTCACCAACCACTTCTCGACAAAAGTCGCCTATTTGCTGCGCCCAAGTTTCAAAAGTATAGTTAATTTCCCTTCCTGGCGCAGGTTTAGCCGAACCCCCAAAACCAATTAAGTCAAGGGCAAAAACTCGCGCATTTTGTGCCAGTTCAGGAATATTTTTGCGCCAGTGTGCCCAAGAAGCCCCAAATCCATGTACTAAAACAATAGCAGGCCCTTGGTTGCCTTGGGCTTGGTAACAGATCGGAAAACCTCGCCAAGTCCAAGTTTGAGTTGTAGCAGTTGAGGTGGAAATAGAGCTAATCATGAAATTATTAAGAAAAGCAGTCACACTCTCTATTTTGATATAGCTTCATATTTGGTTGCTCAATCAAATGGATAGTTCACACACAAAATGTCACTTGTGCTGTTATCTTTAGTTGGATACTATTTTTAATTGCAGCAATAAGTCATTTCATGGGTACAGGATACCAGCGGATTTTACTGAAGCTGAGCGGTGAAGCCCTGATGGGCGATCTCGGCTATGGCATCGATCCCCAAGTCGTTCAGGAAATCGCCTCTGAAGTGGCAGAAGTAGTCAGCACAGGCGTACAAGTAGCGATTGTCGTCGGTGGGGGCAACATCTTTCGAGGCGTGAAAGGGGCGGCGCGAGGCATGGATCGGGCCACAGCAGATTATATTGGCATGATTGCTACGGTGATGAATGCGATGACTTTGCAGGATGCTTTGGAACAGATTAATGTGCCAACGCGAGTGCAAAGTGCGATCGCAATGCAAGAAGTCGCAGAACCTTACATCCGCAGACGTGCTATTCGTCACTTGGAAAAGGGACGAGTGGTGATTTTTGGTGCAGGTTCGGGAAATCCTTTCTTCACTACTGATACTACAGCTGCTCTTAGGGCAGCAGAAATCAATGCTGATGTAATTTTTAAAGCCACGAAAGTTGACGGGATTTACGATTCCGATCCCCATGTCAATCCTCATGCTCGTCGCTATCATAGTTTGAACTACACTCACGTTTTGACTCAAGATTTAAGAGTGATGGATAGTACTGCGATCGCTCTTTGTAAAGAAAACAATATTCCGATTATTGTATTTGACCTGGGAGTTCGGGGAAATATTCGTCGGGCTGTAACGGGAGAACAAATCGGTACCATTGTGGGAGGATTATATGAAGTTACCTGAAGTTGAAGACCACATGCACAAAGCAGTTGAGGCAACTCAACGCTCTTTTAACACCATCCGCACCGGACGCGCTAATTCTTCACTTTTAGATAAAGTGACAGTAGAATATTACGGCGCACCAACAGCTTTAAAATCTCTGGCGAGTATCAATACTCCTGATGCTAGTACGATTACTATTCAACCTTTCGATCGCACTAGTTTAAATCTGATCGAAAAGGCTATTTCTCTGTCAGATATTGGCTTGACTCCGAACAATGATGGTTCCCTAATTCGCTTGAATATTCCACCATTAACAAGCGATCGACGCAAAGAATTGGTCAAGTTAGCTGCTAAATATGCTGAAGAAGGCAAAGTTTCGATTCGCAATATCCGCCGCGATGCTGTTGATTCGATTCGTAAGCAAGAAAAAAGTGGTGAATTATCTGAAGACGTAGCTAAAGATACCCAAGATAAAGTTCAAAAAATGACTGACAAATATATTGCCAAAATTGAAGAATTACTTGCAGAAAAGGAGAAAGATATTACCACAGTCTAAATCAACTTCCTAGCGCAGCGTGGCAGAAATAACTATACAGTTAAAAACAAGTGAAAAGGCTGTTGTACAAACATTCTTTCCTTTTCCCTTCTGCCCTCTGCCTTGGAGCCTTCTTAAACTAAGCTGTTTGAAACATCTGTTCTGCATCACCAGCACGCACAATATAAGCTAAGTGTAGTGGATAGCCCCAGGTGTGGTATATGGCATCTACACAACGCAGAGCTTTTTCCCTATTTCTGTAAGCGCGGAGAACTTTTTCCTTACCGTTGGAGTAGCGAATACAAACTTCCCAAATCATCTTTTTGTCCTCAAATAAACGGAACAGGGGGCAGTAGATAAATTTTTTCTGTTTATAAATGGTGCGTTTCTTAAAGTTGAAATTGAAAGGTTAAATTGTTTAAATGCTTCAGTTTAGTCAAGAAGCAATTTGTTAGGAAAAATTAATCAACTTATTAGCTCCCTGCTTTACAGAAACTTTATATCTCATACTAGGCTCTTTACATAAAATTTGTAATCAGTATAAGTAAGTAACTATATGCTATTTAAAATTACAGAGGGTGTTTCCCTTCCTCCATCCAAAGTCGTGTGATTTACGTTCAGTAAATTCCAGGAGAATCAGAAAAAATGCTAATTATGTAGCAACTATCTATCAAGTTGTTTGAGTGACTAAAACAACAAAAATAGTTAAACTTGACTGGCAATAACAAATAAAATCCTGTTAAACTCCGATCGAGAGGATGACCTGGGAAGTTGGTCAAAATTCATATCCTAGCTAATTAAGGAGCTAATTTTTGCCCTATGTTTGATTGCATTATTGTCGGTGCTGGCCCAGCAGGTGGAACGGCGGCGTATCATTTAGCAAAGCGTGGTAGGTCTGTTTTAATTTTGGAAAAGGAAAGCCTACCTCGGTACAAACCTTGTGGCGGTGGTGTATCTCCGGTGGTCGCTGAATGGTTTGATTTTGATTTTGCTCCGGCAATTTCCTTAAAAGTAAGTAAACTTTGCTACACATGGAAAAGGGAAGATCCTGTGGAAGCAAAAATAGAAGGTTCCGAACCTATCTGGGTGGTTCGTCGGGATATTTTCGACCATTTTCTGATTCAACAAGCACAAAAACAGGGCGCAGAACTAGGTGATAATACTGAAGTAACGGGCATTGAATTTAAAAGCGATCGCTGGCAAGTCAATACCGCTAATGGCCCAGTGGAAGGTCGCTACTTGATCGCTGCCGATGGTGCAAAAGGGCCGATGGGTAAATGGTTGGGCTTTAAGGAACGGAAAAAGCGTTTAGCTGGGGCGCTAGAAGCGGAGACAACTAACCCTATAGAATCAGAACCGAGAATCCATTTTGAGTTCGGGATGGTAAAAAATGGCTATCTTTGGAACTTCCCGAAAGCAGACGGTTATTCGATCGGTGCTGGTATATTCCAAGGTGGAGATCAACCAGATTTTAAGAGTATTTTGTCAGAATACAGTAAACTTTTCGGTTTGGATGCGAACAGCTATAAGCAATTCGATCATCCCTTAGCTTTGTGGGATGGGAATCAAAAATTGCATACCCAAAATGCCTTGTTAGCTGGGGAAGCTGCTTGTGTGGTCGATCCTTTTACTGCTGAAGGCATTCGTCCGGCAATGTTTACTGGGATGAAAGCAGCGGAAGCGATCGATCAAGCTATTGGCGGCAATATCAATGCTTTAGAACAATACACCGAAATCGTGAACCAAGAATGGGGTAGCGATATGGTGTGGGCACAACGTTTAGCGGGTGTATTTTACCGTGTTCCCAAAGTTGGGTACAAAGTTGGTGTCAAGCGTCCTGCCGCAACTGACATAATGGTGAAAATTTTGTGCGGACAACAACGTTATAGTGAAATAGCTGGTAAAGCAGTAAAACGTTTAAGTTCTGGTTTAATTCCAGGAATGGGACGTTAAAAATTGAGGGGTGGTTAAAGTGAAAAAAGGATTATCAAAAATCAAATTTATTTGCTTTGCCTCCCCTGATTTGACATCTAAAATTACAGTAGAGTATTTGATAACTTTATTTTTTGGGTTATGAATGCGATCGTACTAATAAACCTTATCGCTCCCAGGTAATTTATTAACAAATGCTGCGTATTCAGGAGATTGTAAGCCTGCTTGTAAAATAGTTAATACCTGCTGCATATTCCCTGCTAATAACTCGGTAACTGCTAACCACAACCCAGGAAAAATTCGACTTTGTATAATTCCCTTGTTATCTGGGTTTAATTCCAAATATTCACCTTGTTCTAGATAAAACCAACTCAATTTGCGATCGAGAACTTGCCAAACAATATATTCCTTAACTCCATTGCGACGATAAGCTTGTTTTTTAGCATGAAGATCGATCGCAACACTACTAGCAGCAATTTCCACAACTAATTCTGGCGCACCTTCAATATAATCATCTTCACTTAATTTTGCTTGACCTCCTGCTTCTGGTGTGATCATAAGAACCGCATCTGGTTGAGGTTCGTTATCCACATCCAACCGCACACTCGGTTCAATTCCTAATTCTACTCCAGGCGTTACAACTGCATAAGTTCCCAACCAGACAAGAATCCAAGCATGAGGTTGACTGTGACTTTTAAACCGGAGTGCAGCAGCCATATAAACAATTCCTTCAATTAATTCAGCTTTTTTCAAGTTAGGCGTGGCGTTGTAGCGGCGCTCAAATTCATAGCGGTTCAGCTTGTCGCCATTTACTAAAAAGGGAATAGTTTCTGGGTGTGATGGTGTTTTGATCATGACGATTTTACCTGAAATTAGGTTATAACTATCTTACCGAATTAGAAACTAAATTTTTCTAAAAAATAACTTCACCACTTTAGTTAAAGTGAGCAAGAAACCCAGTAAAATTAATCCAACGATCGAAGAGAGGTTTTTGGCTTTTGGAGAATGTACTGCATATAAGAGAAGCTTTGTTAGCGGAAGATACTCTGATTGCCGAACATTTTTATCAATTATGGCGAGATAATGATGTTTCGGCTAATTTTATCGAGTCTAACTGGCGGAAAATTACCTTGGAATTTATTGATCGCGCTCGCCAAGAACTCAGCTATCAAGCTTTTGTGGCAGAATTAGATGGGCGAGTTGTTGGTTCGGTAGGTTGTCAGTTATTTGCAGGTTTATATCCCCATATCCTAACCGCAGAATATCGCAAGTATGGCTATATTTGGGGAGTTTATGTTGAGCCCGAATATCGCCGCAAAGGAATCGCCAAACAACTGACTAATAAGGCGTTAGAATATCTTAAATCTAAAAACTGTACCAGAGCTATTTTACACGCTTCACTATCTGGAAAACCTGTCTACTCAGCTTTAAGTTTTTTACATACTAATGAAATGGGATTAAATTTAAATATCACAGAGTAAATAGCTATGGGATGATATGAGTTAATCCATTTATTTATAATTAGGTTATGACCAAAAAAGAAAAACTATGGCAAAAAGCTAAAAATAGCCCAGAAAATCTGACTTTCGATGAATTTGAAACTCTCCTAACCCATAATGAATGGGTTCTTAGCCGCCAAAAAGGTAGCCATCGCTTATGGTATTCACCTAACGGTCAAGCTTTACCAATTCAACCCCGTAAAGATGGAAAAGCAAAAGTATATCAAGTTCAACAATTTTTTGAATATCAAGAGGTAGAAGAATAATGGATTTTAATAACTATAATTTTGATGGATTTACGATTAATTTATACGTTGATGAACAAGGAGATTGGCTTGCTCATTTCCAAGAAATGCCTAATATTTCTGCGTTTGGTGATACTCCTCAACAAGCTTTGGAGGAATTGAAAGAAGCGTGGGAATTGGTTAAAGAAGATTACCAAAAAAAAGGGAAAGAAATTCCCGTTGCTCCTGCGCGGAAAAAAATGTATTCTTCGTGAACGATCGAACCTGGAATTAAGTTATAACTATCCTATCGAAAGTAGAAACCTGGTTTCTCTGGCAGTAGCTTCCCAAACATGAAAAATGGTTTATATGGAAAAATGACCCTTACTTTTAATCCTAAAATCTACAGCGAATTGCTGTCTAAACATCAACCTCGAATTATCAAGAGTGAGCAAGAAAACGAGAAATTTCTGGCAGTTGTTGAAGAACTGCTCTCTCGTCCTAATCTAACTCCTGAAGAAGATGCGATGTTGGAATTATTGGTCAGACTGATTGAGGATTTTGAAGCTAAACATTATCAGCTTAATGCTTCAACGCCACACTCAAAACTTCTACATTTGATGGAAGCTAGAAGTTTAGAAACAGCAGATTTAGTGGAAACTTTGGGTGCGAGGGAAGTGTCAGCAGAAGTAGTCAATGGTGAGGTAGAAATCAGTAAAAAACAAGCTGAAGTTTTAGGAGAATTTTTCCAAGTCGATCCAAGTTTGTTTTTGTCAAATTAGGTGTTATCGCCTACAATTGTTCTGGGTCAATTCCTTTTTCTTGCAATAGTTCTATTAAAGCTTGATATCGCTGTTTTTCTGCTTCCAGTTGTGCGATCGCATCTTCTGCACGTTGGTGTTCCTCTTCCCGCAATCGATCCAATTCCACAGAAGTAAGAAATCGCTGTCCATTGGGACGGAAAATTTCTAAAGTATCAGCTTTTAACTCAAATCTTATCCCTAATCGTGGACTTACCCAACCATTCATCTCCTCAACTTCTTCTAATCTATCTCCAGATCTGATCAATACGGTTAACTCCAGTTCATCTGGATCATAAATATAATATTCCTCAACTCCATACTGTTGATAAAAGAGGAGTTTTTTGGTCATTTCTTTTAGTCGATTTCCAGGGGATAAAATTTCAAACACTACCTGGGGAGAGATGTTATTTTCCTCCCATTGTTTGTAGGAACCTCTATCTCCTTTTGGTCTACCGAAAACAACCATTGCATCTGATGCTATCCGAGTTTTGTTATCGCCTTCAATGGGATACCAAAGCAAGTCACCTGCAACAAATACCTCTGGATTATTAGCAAATAAAATTTCTAGGTTTTCTTTGATAGTAACAATCCAGCGGAATTGTTTGGTGTTATCTGACATTGGTTGTCCGTCGCTGTCGGGGTAGATGATTGTTGATTTGGTTTCAGTTGGTAGTTGTTGTACCATACTGCTTTTCCTCTATTTAGGTATTCCAATATTAACATTTCCACATCTGAGGTCTATGTGATTTATAGTTGAATAGCGAATATATTTAAACCTATCTTTAAAGTGCGATCGCTTAAATATCTCGTTACGAATGCAAAAACAAGGCACAACTGTTCACTGAAATTTCATTGCTGTTTGCCAAACGTAGCTATAAATTAGCAGCCTGAACCGCTGTTATTTATATTTAGCAGCGAAATTCGCAAAGCTCGATCGCCAAAAATCACTCTTTTTCTAAAAATTCGTAAAGTTATTAAAAATTAATACATTAATTTATCAACTCTTTACCATTTTATACTGTGCAAAATTACCAAGATAGCCGATAACTAAATAAGGTGGCTTTTTTAACACCTAAACTATTGTTAAGCTTTAAAGCAAACTATGATTAGCACGGCAGTCAATATTCCTTTTGTAGACTTAACCCTACAACATCAACCAATTCAAAACGAAATCGAACAGGCAATCCATAATGTACTTCAAAAAGGAGATTTCGTTTTAGGAAAAGCCTTAGCTGAATTTGAAACAGCCTTTGCTACAGCTTGCGGTGTACAATACGCAGTTGGGGTAGCTTGTGGAACAGATGCGATCGCACTAGGATTACAAGCATCTGGTATCAAACCAGGTGATCAAGTAATCTTACCAGCAAATACTTTTATCGCCACCTTAATCGGCGTAGTTCACGCCCAAGCTACCCCAATTTTAGTGGACTGCGACCCCGAAACCGCTTTAATTGACCTGAAAGCCGCCGAGAAAGCTATTACACCTAAAACCAAAGCCATTTTACCAGTCCATCTCTACGGTCAAATGGTTTCGCCCCAACAATTAAAAGATTTCGCCACCGCCCATAATCTGCTAATTTTTGAAGATGCCGCCCAAGCACATTTAGCTGAAAGAGAAGGTTATATCGCCGGAAGTATTGGTAAAGCAGCCGCTTTTAGCTTTTATCCCAGTAAGAATTTAGGTGCAGCGGGAGATGGCGGTATAGTTGTTACTAATGATGCCGATGTAGCACAAAAATTGCGTTCATTACGCAACTACGGAGCACCACAAAAATACATTCATACAGAATACGGTACTAACAGCCGTCTTGATACTATTCAAGCTGCCATACTTAATGTTAAATTGCCACATTTGAAACAGTGGAATTTGCAGCGCAACACAGCAGCGAAAGAATACGATTCACTCTTGACATCACTGCAAAACAAAGGGATTATCCCGATCGAAAATCAAAGCCAACAAGGACACATTTACCATCTTTACGTCGTTCGGATTACCGAAAACTGCCCCGTTAATCGAGAAACCCTACAAACCAAATTAGCAGATTTGGGCATTCAAACAGGTATCCATTATCCCTTGCCTTGCCATCTGCAACCCGCCTACAAATATTTAGGCTATCAAGAAGGAGATTTGCCTGTTGCGGAAAGACTTGCAAAACAGATTCTCTCCTTGCCAATGTACCCAGGTTTAAGCCAAAATCAAGTAAAGCAAGTTGTAGAAGCGATCGATCGATTATTGGGTGCTAGCTGATTGATAGTTGGTAATTAGTAATTGGAAAAATTTTCCCCTTTTAATTACCAATTTTCTAATTAATGAATAACTAATGACTAATAACAAATAACTAATGACGAATTATGCAACCAAAGCTAACACTTCGCAATCAAATTGAGAACAATTTACTCTTGATTGCCATATCAGCTGTTTTGGCGCTGATGTATGTGCCGCTATTATGGCACTGGTACGACGGCTGGCTACACAAAAATATTGGTATCATTCATGAATATTTTAGTCACGGCTTAATTGGTTTACCCTTCGCTGCTTATATAGCCTGGTTAAATCGCAAAAAATGGCATCGTTTACCAGATAAGTTTCATCCATTAGCAGTAGGGTTTTTAATTATCGGTGGCATCTTTTATCTCAGTGGATTAACTGACTTTGTTAATTTATCATTTCCGATAATTTTAGCTGGTCTTTGTTTGTGGTTAAAAGGGATTCCTGGATTAAAGTTACAAGCATTCCCACTCGTGTTTGTGTTGTTAGCCACTCCTAACCAAATTCCTTACTTAATTGAACCTTATGCCCTACCATTGCAAAGCTTTATTGCTGCTACTGCTGGGTTTATTTTGACGCAATTTGGCTTTCCGGTAGTGGTAGAAGAAATTAACTTATATGTAGGTGGGCAAATTGTGGAAGTAGCACCTCACTGCGCTGGGTTGAAAATGCTATTTACCAGTTTGTATGTAGGTTTAATGTTACTTTATTGGACTGGAGTTTGGCGATCGCGCACTCGCAGCATCCTCTTTTTAATCAGCGCCGCCTTAATCAGCATCATGGCTAACATTATCCGCAATACACTACTAACATATTTTCACGGTACACATAACGAACAAGCCTTTGAGTGGTTACATGAAGGTAGCGGTGGTGATATCTACTCCGCTTGTATGTTAGGCACATTAGTCCTACTGATCAATGGCATAGAAAAATACTTCCCCATTGACACTGATGAACCAGAAAAGCAACCAGGATTTATTGATTCTCATGATGAATAGGATTAATTTTTAGAATTTGTTGATTTACTTGATGAATAGGACTTATTGATTCAGTTTGGATTCAGGATTAATCAAGAAATCTCGTAAATCTTTAAATCATGGTCAAACTTTCTCCTAAACTTAACACTCTCTCCAGGGCGGGTTTTGTTGTTAACTATTCTGTTGTGAGTCTAAACTTACCTGCTAAACCCGCTCTTACAACTCAAAACTCAAAAATCAAAACTTAAAACTTTCTGTTATCCATGTTGATGAAACTCGCCAAACAAAATATTAAGCTAAACCAAATCATTCTGCTCCTATTGCTAATAATTTTACTCCTAGTAGGAGCAGTTCCCGGATACTTGCAAAAACATTGGGCTTGGGAAAAACCATTACCAGTGACAACCATTTCTCAAATGAGACAAGTCCGCAAACAAGGACTAGAACTTCCCGGATGGCAAACCAAAACTAGCAAAGAAGTATCAGTCAGTGGAGATAAATGGTTATCCCAAGAAATACAAATTGACCCCCAAACCACTGCTATTCTACTGTTACGTCCGCAAAAAGATGATAAAGATCAACCACAGGTGCAATGGGTGGATGTCAAAGGATTTCAACGTTGGCAAATCGATCGCGATCGTCTTATACAGTTTACAGTACCTCCAAAAGGCGAAAATCAACCACCAACCAAAGTCGAAGCCAAATTCTTCCGGGGTTGGAATCGGCAACAAACTTTTGCTGTATTACAATGGTACGCTTGGTATCCAGGAGGAAGCCCAGACCCAGCCAAATGGTTTTGGTTAGACCAAATTGCCCAATGGCAAGGAAAGCGCGTTCCTTGGGTCGCAGTTAGCATCCAAATTCCCATAGAACCCTTGGGTGACATCGAACCAGTATTACCCCAAGCCACATCTTTGGGTCAAGCCGTGCAAACTGCACTCATGTCTAGTTCACTGCAAAGAAAGAAAAATTAAAAATTCGCAACCATGAACGGGGTTTTCTTTCGTCAACAGTTCAAAGCCATCTCTATTTTGGGAATTTACACCAGCAGCACCTTGCTGCTTACGGCTAATTCTATCCTGTGGTTTGGGGAAAAAAGCTGGGGAACAGAAACAGGAAAATCCTTTCCGGCAATTTCACCCGCAGCTAAACAAAATCAGCCCCAAAGGGTTGAACCACCTGCCACCCCGTTTACGCCCCAAGCACCGATCGCGATCCCAGTAGTTCCCTTTGAACTTCAGCAGACACCCCAACCCTTTCGAGTCAATCCTCAGTTTAGACCTTATCGTTTGGGCGCAGCAGATGTATTGGCAATCTCTGTACCCAGATTTCCCGAACTCAGCGTCCAAGCAGCAGTAGGGCCAGAAGGAAATATTATTCTGCCACTAGTAGGAAATCTTTCAGTCAGAGGTCTAACGATCGAAGAAGCCACAGAAAAAATTCGTTCCGCCTACAATCAATTTGTCATCGATCCAGTAGTAACCGTCGGATTAGCAGCACAACGTCCCGTACAAATCTCCGTAACTGGTGAAGTAGCCCGCCCTGGTCTTTATGGTCTTGCCGTATTACCCCGCGTTTCTACAGCCTTACTGACAGCAGGTGGTAGCACCACTCAAGCCGACTTACGACAAGTACTGATTCGCCGTTTTTTGGTAGATGGGTCTTTTATTGAACAAAAAGTAGATTTGTTTACTCCCTTAGCAGCTGGAGAACCGATGCCCGACCTACCTTTAGAAGATGGCGATGCGGTAATAGTACCAAAACTGCAAGTAGGAACTGAGCAAAATTACGATCGTCAACTAGTAGCCAGTTCCAACTTAGCGAAACCAACTATTAATATTCGGGTGTTAAGTTACCCCAACCAAAGTGTAGGCAATCTTGCTATTCCCAGTGGGAGTAAATTCTTGGATGCCTTCACTGCGGCTAGTATATCGTTGCAGGGTACTGACATAGATAGTGTAGCTGTAATTAGGTTCGATCCAGAAAGAGGTAGAGCGATCGTTCGCGAACTCAATGCTAAACGCGCCTTGTTTGGCGACGCTTCCCAAAATATCTTGTTGCAAGATCATGATGTGATTGTCATTGGTCGCAACCTAGTAGGTCGGATTACTTATGCCCTCAACATCTTTACCCAACCTTTCCGCGATGTTTTAGGATTTCTCCTCTTCTTCCAACAATTAACCGACAGTGCTATCAATCTGTTCCTCCCCTCCAGTGGAAACAATAACAACTGATAAACTAGAAATAATGGTTAGTAAATTAACAAATATTTAAATAAAACGGCAATTTATTATGACATTACCAATTGTTAAACGCTATCTTATCGCCTTTAGTCAACATAAATGGACTGGATTAGCCGCTTGCGTGTTAGTTACCGGGGTATCCGTTATCGTTGCTAAACAACCAGCACCTCCAACAGAATACCAGGCTGAAGGAGGTCTGATTGCTAATCCTCCAACTGTAGTTTTTTCTAAAACAGCAACCGACATTCAACAACCAGTACCTTCCTTAAAATTGATCAAAAATAACGATGTAATTACATCAGTGGCACAGCAGGCAAAAGTAGAGGTGAAGGAATTAGTAAAAAAACTAAATATCAGCTTACCCAAGCCAGCAGCAAAAGGCGAAGCAGCACCAGCACTTAGAATCACTGTGAAGTACACAGATACAGATAAAAAACGAGCTGAAAATGTAGTGAACGCGGTGCTACAAGAATCAAGTAAGTTCAGCCGCAAAATCAATACGGTTCGCTTAACAGCGATTATGAACGAAATTAACAAACGTTTACCTTTAGTAGAAAAGGAACTCAGAGAAGCAGAACGGAATCTGGAACAATATACTAAACGGGAAGGTTCAGTTTTATTAGCTGCTAAGAATGGTAGTTTAGTACAATCGATTTTGGCTAGCCAAGGACAGCAGTCAGCAGTAATATTACAATTGCAAGGAATTGAGACTCAAATAGCGAGTTTGCAACAAAGGTTAGGATTAAATCCAGACCAAGCTTACGCTTCTTCCGCTCTTAGTGCTGACCCAATTATTGCTAATTTGCGAGTGCAAATTTACCAAGCAGAATCTCAGTTGGAAATTCTCAAGAAAGATTTGCGACCAAAACATCCAAATATTATTCAGCTTCAGAAACAAATACAATCTTATGAGGAATTGCTTAGACAGCGTGCTAATGAAGTGATTGGTGGTAACGGTATGGTTGCACCCCTGAAAAGTGCGAATGAAGTTCGTCAAGATAGCAATCTCGATCCGGCTAGACAATCACTGGCTAATCAATTGGTAGCCTTGCAGACTCAAAAGGAAACCCTGCAACAGCAACTAAAGGGTCTGATGCAGCAAGAACAAAAATTAAGAAAGGAATACGCTACGATTCCGAACAAACAGTTAGGGCAAGCACGATTACAGGAAAAGTTGCAACTGAAGCAAAATGTGTATAGCCAAATGCAAGCAAGTTTGGCGGATGCTCAAACAGCAGAAGCGGAAACTGTCAGTACTTGGATTCCAGAAGGAGAAGCTCAAGTTATTAAGTTAGCGCCAGAAGCGATGAGTCCGATTATTATTATTGCGGCTGGAGGTTTGGTAGGAATAGTTATTGGCGGGGCAATTATTTTCCTTTTGGGTTCTCTGGGTGGTGTATTCCAAACAATGGAAGATATCCGCGCTGCAATGGTGCAACGGGATATCGCCGTGTTGGGAATTTTGCCTTATGTGGCGATCGCAGATCCAGAATTAGGAGAAACGCCAATTATTTTAGATCCTCATTCACCTTATCTGGAGCCTTATGAACGGTTACGGACTAATTTGCGTCGGGCTACAGAAAATCCAGTGAAAGTAATTTTGTTAACCAGTGTTACCAATGAAGAAGGGAAGAGTGTCAGTGCTTATAATTTGGCTATTACTTCTGCCCGTGCCGGGAAGCGGACTTTGATTGTCGAGGCGGATATGCGATCGCCATCCCTCGCTAGAAGTGTCAAAGTCGCACCCGATCCAGATGCTTCCATAGAACCTTTACGTTACTACGGTAACTGGAGTGATTGTATCCGTTTGGTACCAGAGGTGGAAAACCTGTACTTAGTACCAACTCCAGGGCCAATACAACAACCAGCCGCTATCCTAGAATCCAGTGAATTCCGTCGCTTATTAGAAGATGTGCGCGGTCGCTTTGATATGGTATTTGTTGATGCTCCGGCTTTGAGCCTTTGTAATGATACCTTTGTCTTAGAGCCAATGACTGATGGCATTATACTAGTGGCTCGACCAGGTTACACCGTAGAAAGTATGTTCTCTGAAGCAGCGGAACAATTAACTGAATCTGAAGATATTAGGTTCTTGGGTGGCATTATTAATGGTACTGATATTCCGATCGCTAAAACTTTGCTATTCACAGAACAACAATTAATGGTGCCGGAACCAGAAAGTGAAACTTTTACAGAGAAAGAGGAACAACAACCGGAAGAAGTCAAAGTACCAACAAATTAAAACTGTTCAAAGTTAGATTGATGGCGAGATTGAGTGGCAAATAAACCCAAAATAGGTGCTAAAATTGCACCAAAAACAAAACCACCTGCGTGTGCCCAGTAAGCGATTCCCCCATTTTCCATGCCGACATTTGCTGGAGCTTGTAAACTAGCAAAGCCATAAAATGCTTGTTGGACAAACCAAAGACCCAAGAAGAAGAAAGCCGGAACATAAAATAAGAAATATCCAAAAAATGTAAGAATTTTAGCATTGGGATATTTGAGAATGTAGGCTCCTAAAACTCCTGCGATCGCACCTGAAGCACCCAAAGAAGGAATCCCCGACTGCATCGCAAAAAACCACTGTGCCAATCCTGCTAATACGCCACAAGCTAAATAGAAAATCAGAAATTTGACATGGCCTAACGCTTCTTCCACATTGTTACCAAAAATCCAGAGAAACAACATATTACCAATTAAATGAGCAAAACCAGCATGGAGAAATTGAGATGTAATTAATGTTGTCCATTCTGGTAATGGTTGATTTATTGGCATACCAGCAAAACTAGCACTCAGTTCTCTTGGTACTACTGCTGCTATATGAAAAAAGCTCAGTAATTGTTGGGGTGGTAAACTCAATTCGTATACAAAAGCCAGAATATTAGCAATAATCAGCCCATAAGTCACATAAGGAGTGATTACGGTCGGATTTTCATCACGAAGGGGTACCATTGATGCTATTCCTTTACAAACATTTAGCTGAAGGATATCCCACCTTTTGAGGTACTGTCTTCTAACTTCGGGTAAGTAATCGAATGGTAGAGTATCTCTCAAACTTTTGAGGTACTGGTAAATTTTTCCTTTTCTCTGTTCGCCGTTCCCTGATAAAACATAAAAAATAACCCTTAGAAGGACAAACCAAACTAAGGGAAAAGGCTACTGCCTTAAATAAAACATCTGTAAATTTGCTAACCAATTTAAGCGACTTGACCAATATGCTACCAACCCTTTTGGGCTTGCTCTAATACGTAGGTAGCTACATCTTCAATTTGCTGATCGGAAAGACGACCATTAAAAGCTGGCATGGCATTTTTACCTTTCTTTACCTGATTGGTAATAGCTTCTAGAGAGTTCATCGTATACTTCTCTAAAGCTTCTTTCTTCAGGGTTTTATTAGCCATAATTACATTGTTTCCACCCAAATGACAGGCAGAGCAATTAGCACTAAAGATTTTAGCCCCGGTAATTGCATCTCCTGCTAGAGCAGGACGACTAACAGTAAAAGTCAATATTGCTATGGTTAGCAATAGGACTGTAACTAATTTTTTCAAAGTGTTTCTCCTTGGCTCAACCTACTCAGCAAGCTGTAAAATTATTGCCCAAGAACATTTTATGCTTCTGGTAAATGCTTTACTGTTATTAACCAAAAAGAACCAGAAAGTTTGTCGTCATTGCTACTAGCAGGTAAGGTAAATTAGGACGTGAAACTGCTATGGCTGAACAATAATTTTGCCAACCATACCTGCACCACGATGGGGTTCGCAGTAGTAAGTGTACTCACCAGCAGCAGCATCAGCAGGAAATGTTGCCGAAACTTTCTCACCAGGTTTCATTACCAATTGCTTGTGAGAAAGAGATTTTGCTAAATCTGCGCTCTTAGCAGGGTTAGCAGCTGCATCAAAAACTACGTTGTGGGGGGGAACTTTGTTGTTTACCCACTCTACAGTATCTCCTGGTTTGATGGTCACTTTCGCTGGATCAAAACCTAGCCCACCATTATCTGTACCCATTTTGACGGTAACAGTTGAGGCAGCTGCCGGGGAGGTCATGACAACGAAGCTACTCGCGACTAATACCATAGTCAATAATGCTAAACTCAAGCGCCGCCAAATTGCACTCATAAATTTCATAGTCTTCTCCTGAGAGTACCATTGAACTTGGTTTCCTTAAATTAAAATACCAAGCAAGTGGACAATTCTGCTGGAATAATCTTCAATTTTGCCAGCAATTTCAAAGAGATGAGTCTGGAGTATAGTTATCCAAACAGAAAAATCTTTACCAAATGCCGATTAATTGGGTGATTTAATCTGTGCTTTGCCCCTTGCGGGAAAGTCAAAAGAAAAAGCTAATCAGCAAATTTTCTCTTTCTTTTGACTGTTGATTTTGGTTGTTTGCTCTAAAGGAAAGTGGCTTTAGAAATAGATTTTGCCACCGCCCCATTTAACGCCGACAATTTTTGGTTGAATCAGAATGTGACCAGCAATTGCTTTGAGGTCATCATCTGTAAGGTCTCGCATTTCTGAGAAAATGTCACTACTCTTCATACTAGGATGAGTTTCTGCGATCGAATTTTCTCCATCGTAGGTGGTGGGGTTTTTCATAAAATCCACCAAACTTTCGATACTGTTACGGGGCGGAGTTGCCAAAGCCAGGGCTTCTGGTTCTAGACCTACGTTTGGGTCAGTTTTGGTAACTCCACCATTGTGACATTGAGAGCAGACCGCATTAAACAGGCGTTTGCCTTTCTCCACCTGTTTCGGGGTCAGTACTATTGTATCGCCCTGTGCATTCTTAGTCACAGTACGGGTTTCTACATCGAGTTCAGTGGCAAAAGCACTACCCACCATCATTTGAAAGGTGAAGACTAGGGTAGCCACAGCAAGCCAGAAGTATTTTTTTAGCATTGTTCTCCCAAAACAATAAGGCGAGCGTGATTGTAATTTATTTAGGGACTCAATCTCAGTGAACTCTGGCAAAACTTATTGCCTCAACAGTTAAGCGCAGAAGCTCAGCATACCAATTCTTAGGGTTTAACTGGGTGACTCTGGCTCAGAGGATTTACAAGGCTCGACATCAGCTGCTAAAGAAGTTGAATTCTGGTTTTCCGAGAATAAATCTTCCTGGTGGTTAGTGTCTGGGCCTTGACTATGAGCCATAATTTCGGAAATGATTGCCTTCGCATCCTCCAGAGCCAAACGAGTCTGGGGGTTTTTGTAAGGAATGCCTAATCGATCGCAAATTTGGAACACTGCTGTTACAGAAGTGTCGTAATCCGCTGCGATTTCGGCTATCGAAAGATTAGCAAAACCCATACTGGTTTTTTACAAAAGATTGAGTCTCTCTCATAATGATGCCACTGAGCGGCACCTTTTCTAAGGCTGAATTAAAAAGTTCCCGTCGAGGCAGGCGAGCAAAGGGGCAGGCGAGCAGGGGGGCAGAGGGACAGGCGAGACAAAGAGAAAATTAACTTTTACCCTTTTTTCCCTTGGAGCCTTCTGCCTTCTGCCTTTATTCTGGAGAGACTGGTGCGTAGCGTTCTGTACCGACGTTTATTACTCCTGATAAGGAGACGTGATGGGTGGTTGGCTGGGTTGGTTGGGGACGATGGAGGCGAATTAGTTGGGCTAGAGTGGATTTGAGGTTAGTTCTGGGGACGATCGCATCTACGAAACCGTGCTGTAACAAATATTCAGAAGTTTGGAAACCTTCTGGTAATTTTTCTCTTAAGGTTTGCTCGATAACTCGTTTACCTGCAAAGCCGATCGTCGCTTTTGGTTCTGCCAAAATAATATCTCCCAGCATGGCAAAGCTGGCGGTTACACCTCCGGTTGTCGGGTGGGTTAATACGGGAATGTAAAGCAGTTTAGCTTCTCGATGACGTTCTAAGGCTGCTGAAATTTTTGCCATTTGCATTAAACTCAACATTCCTTCTTGCATTCTGGCTCCGCCAGAGGCACAAATTATGATTACGGGTAAGCGTTCCAGTGTGGCTCTTTCAATCAAGCGGGTGAGTTTTTCGCCTACTACTGAACCCATGCTGCCACCCATAAACCGGAAGTCCATTACTCCCAAGGCGACTCTTTCGCCTTCGAGTAGTCCGACTCCAGTATTGACAGCATCGACTAAACTAGTTTTTTCTTGGGTGTCTCGCAGTCGATCGCGATAGGATTTGCGGTCGCGAAATTGCAGCGGATCTGTGGGACGCACTCCCTCATCCATCGGCATCCAAGTATTATTATCTATTAACTGACGGATGCGCTCATTGCTGTAAATCCTTATGTGATGACCACAGTCCCGGCAAACCATCTGATTAGCTCTCAGGTCTTTGGTATAGGCCACCACACCACAAGCTTCACACTTTGTCCACAGTCCATCGGCAATTTCTCTTTCTTGCCGTTCTTGACTAATGGGACTGGTGGATTTCTTCCGATTTGCAAACCAATCAAATAAAGACATGAAAATAGTTTTTTTTAACTAAGCCTAAGTATCACCACTTTAAACTGCTTTGGAAAACTTGATCTTAGATATGGATGAAGATCCATTTTTTTCCTGTTTTAACCAAGGAACTGACGATTCTCAGCCTGTTTTTTTAACGCCTTAATTTTCGGCGTTTACGGATCTTAGCACAAGTTTAGGCAAAATCATCAAATTTAGTATATTTGATGCTAATACCCGTAGCAAATCACACTATTAATGTGATATAAATTACATTTTGACAACGGAAAAGTCACATTGTTTCCTTGCTAGTAATCACGCTACTGGAAATGTGTTCCAAAGTAGAATATATTTCATAGTTACCATTGGGAGACTATACACAAATGAAAATTTACGACAAGTGCTTAAAGCCGAATCCATTTACTACTTATCGCGATCCAAAGACAGGTAAATGGATTGTAGTTATACAAAATCATGTTCCAAATCCCCAAAACCAAGCAACTTCCTAGCCCAAAGGAAAAAATACTTTTAAATAGGTTGATAAAATTAATTCACCTAAGAAAACAGTTATTGCTGCCCCCAATGCCAGGAAAGGACCAAAGGGCATAGCTTGTCGTCGGCTTAGTAAGCCAAGAGCGATCGCTGCTCCACCAACAAAAGATCCTATTAAACAAGCTAAAAATCCAGCTAATAATAAATACTTCCAACCTAACCAAGCTCCCATCATAGCGGCTAATTTGGCATCTCCTCCTCCCATAGCAGCTTGTCCAAAGATCATCGAGCCTACAATAATAATCAAGTCAAAAATCCAAATTCCTAAAACAGCACCTACTACACCTGCGATTAATTGATTAATTCCTTGGGTTAAGTTGTAATTGGGCAAAAAACCAAGTATAAATTGAAACAATAACCCAATGATTAAACCTGATTGAGTTAGAGAATTGGGTAAAGTCATGGTATCTAAATCAATTAATGCCAGGGCTAATAACCAGCATAAAAACGTCCAAAAAGCAATGGTTTGTAGGGAGAAACCGAACTGCCAAAAAACCAACAAAAATAAGATTCCCGTTGCAGTTTCTACCAAAGGATAACGGGGAGAAATTTTGCTGTTACAATAGCGACAACGCCCACGTAACCATAACCAACCAAAAACCGGAACGTTATCATAAGCTTTTAATTGATTTAAGCATTTAGGACAGCGAGAGGGTGGATAAAGTAAGGATAGTTCAGCTGGTAGTCGGTAGATAACTACATTGAGAAAACTACCAAGACATGAACCTAAGAAAAACACAAATATATTGAGGGTTAATTCTATGAAAAAATCCACTTTTCATTCTCCTCGGAAGTTTTGAATTGACGATGTAATTAAGTTTGTTGCTGCTTCTTGATTTAAGGGTGCAGAAAAAAGATAGCCTTGCCCATATTCACATTGCAATTGGCGGAGTTTTGTTAGTTGTTGCAGTGTTTCTATGCCTTCGGCAATTGCTTCTATGCCTAAGTTATGAGCTAAAATTACAATAGCTTTGGAAATTTCTAGACTGTTAATATCATCATCTATACTTGTGATAAAAGAGCGATCGATTTTTAGGCTATTGCTAGGAAAGCGATGAAGATAACTCAAAGAAGAATAACCTGTGCCAAAGTCATCTATATGAATTTTAATACCTAATTCTTTTAATTGATTAATTATGGCGATCGCAGATTCAGTATTTTCAATAATTGTACTTTCAGTAATTTCCAGCTTTAAGAAACGGGTATTTAAGTCAGTAGTTTGTAAAATTCGTGTAATTTGTTCGACTAAATTTGCTTGAGCGAATTGTTTACCGGAAAGATTTACTGAGATTGTTAAAGATTCCGCAATTGGGATTTGCTCTAGCCATAATTTCATTTGTTGGCAAGCTTGACGCATTACCAACCAATCAATTTGTACTATTAATCCCGTTTCTTCTGCTAAAGTGATAAATTCCCCAGGATTTATTAAACCACGTTGCGGATGTTGCCAACGCACTAAAGCTTCAAAACCGACTATTTGGCAGTTGGTTAATAAAACAATTGGCTGATAATACACTACAAATTCTTGGCGTTCAATTGCTCTACGCATATCAGTTTCTAGCTGTAGCTGTGCTACAACTTGAGCGTGCATAGATGTATCGTATACTTGATAACACTCTCCTCCAAATCGCTTGGCACGATACATAGCAATGTCAACATTGCGGAGTAAAGTTTCCATATCATCGATAGTTTCAGAACTCAAAACAATACCGATACTAGCATTAGCAAATATTTCATAATCTTGGATAATAAAAGCTAGGTTTAATTCTGTAATCAAGTGGTTAGCAATTCCACAAACAACTTGAATATCTGAAATATTTTCTAGGAGAATAGCAAATTCATCTCCACCGAAACGAGCAACCATGTCAATAGTAGGTAAGCAATTTTTGATGCGAGATGCGATCGCAATTAGTAGTTGATCTCCTATGATATGTCCTAAGCTATCATTCACTACTTTAAAACGGTCAATATCTAAAAATAATACAGCAAAAGAGTAATTTTCTTGCTGTTTTGCTCGCTCTGTTGCTTGTTGCAATCGAGTTAAAAATAAAGCTCGATTTGGTAAACTTGTCAATGAATCATGAAATGCTTGGTAGGCTAATTTTGCTTCAGCCAATTTTTGTGCTGAAATATCCCGAAAAACGAAGACTGCACCTTTAATTCTACCTTGATTATCTTTAATTGGTGCCACACTATTTCCAATTGGCACTAGTTCACCATTTTTTGCCACCAGTAAACTTTGTGGCGGTAAGTTAAAAGTATTACCAGATTCTAGTGTTTCTGCCACAGGAATTTGAATGGGAGTAAGATCGATTTCATCAATTATTTGAAAAACCTCTAATAAATTTTTCCCAATAGCTTCTTCTTGCTGCCACCCAGTTAAATTTTCTGCGATCGGATTCATGAAAGTAACACAAGCTTTATTATCATTAGCAATTACTCCATCACCGATACTTTGCAGTATAGCAGTAAACCATTGGGACTTTTCTCGTAATTGCGTTTCTATCTGATGTTTATACAATGCCATTTCAATAGCAGTATGTAATTCTCTTTCTTCAAAAGGTTTGATTAAGTAACCAAAAGGTAATGTTAACTTGGCACGTTTTAATGTTTCTTTATCTGCATAAGCGGTTAAATAGATTACTGGAATTTCTAATTCTGAGCAAATGATTGCAGCTGCTTGTATACCATCAATTTTGCCAGCTAATCTAATATCCATTAATACTAAATCAGGTTGAGTTTCTTTGGCTTTTTCAATAGCTATTTCCCCTGAATCTACAACTGCTGTCACTATATATTCCAAATCTTCTAAAGTAGTTTGTAAATCCATAGCGACAATTCCTTCATCTTCGACCACTAAAATTTTTGATTTTTCCATATTTATATTGTTTTTCATGCTTAATTTTTGATTAAATTGTAATTTATCAAAATTTTGAATTCTGTGCCTTTATTTGTACTCTCATAGTTAAATTCACCATTTATTTGTTGAGATAAAACTTTAACTATTTTTAAGCCTAAATGTTTGAATGTTTCCAAGCTGAAATCTTGAGGTAATCCCACTCCATCATCACTAATTATCAAGGCTAGTTTATTTTCCGAATCTAACTTTGCTGTGACTTGGACTGATCCTTTTCTACCTTGGGGAAAAGCATATTTTAAACAGTTAGAAATCAATTCATTAATTATTAAACCGCAAGAAATTGCTAAGTCAGGGTCTAGGAAAATATTTTCATCCAATTCAGTATGTAAAGTAATGAGACTAGCTGGTAATTTATAAGAACGAAATAATTCTTGAGCCAAGTTTTTAATATAATAATTCAATTGAATTTGGGACATATCTTTAGAAACATAAAGTTGTTCATGAATCATTGCCATTGCTCTGACACGATTTTTACAGTCTTTGAATATTTCTAAAATTGATTCTTCCTGAATATATTTAGATTGTAAATTTAGTAAACTATAAATTACTTGTAAGTTATTTTTGACTCGATGATGAATTTCCCTAAGTAAGACTTCTTTTTCTTTTAAAGAAGCTCTAATCTTATCATCTGCTTGTTTGCGTTCAGTAATATCTGTAACTCTTCCCAAATTAAATTTTTGACCTGCTACTTGAATTTGTTTTGCTGCAAAGTTCCCCCAAAAAATGTTACCTTTTTTTGTAACATATTCTAGCTCTCTAGTCCAAAAACCCCGCTCTCTAATTTCTGCAACGATACTGGTTAACTCAGTATCTAGAAATCGGTGCTTTTGCAAACTTTGTCCTTCTATGTTAAGTAATTCATCTTTACTGTCAACTTCAAACAGTTCTACTGCTCGTTTATTACAATCTACATTTAATAATGTTTCACCATCAACGATAAAAATGGCATCGGTAGACTCATTAAAAATAGCTTCTTTGAGATCTCGACTATAAATAAGAGCTAATTCAGCTTGTTTGCGATCGCTAATATCCCGATGAGTTCCCGCCATTCGTAAAGGAGCTCCATTACGATCGCGAACTACAACTCTGCCATAATTAGCAATCCATTTCCACTCACCAGATTTAGTTTTTAACCGATAATCAAATTTATAAGGAAGAGAATCATTCTTTAAATGCTCGTTTCGTTTATCCATCACCCAAACTTGATCTTCGGGATGAATTAGACTTTCCCAAGTACTAACGTGATATGGTAATTCTGTTACCTCATAACCTAACATTTGTAGCCATTGCGGACTGAAATAAAACTCTCCAGTAACAATATTCCAATCCCATAAACCCTCCCCCGAAGCTTCTAAAGCTAAGTGTAAACGTTCCTCACTCAATCGCAATTTTTCTTCTGCTAATTTACGTTCTGTAATATCTTGAATTTGGGCAATAAAATGTAAGGGTTTACCTAAAGCATCCCTAACTAAAGAACCACTTAAAAGAATCCAAACGGTATATCCCAATTTGTGAATGTATCGTTTTTCCAAGTGATAATAACGAATTTCGCCAGCTAATAATTGCTGCATCAAATTGAGATCTTTCTCTAAATCATCTGGGTGAGTAATTGCTTGAAAACTAGTCTTGAGTAATTCTGGTTCTGAGTAACCAACAATTTCACATATAGAACGATTAACCTTTAACCATTGTCCCTCTAACCCTACTATTGCCATACCAATGGCAGCATAATCAAAAGCATTGCGAAAACGTGCTTCGCTTTCCCTGAGTGCTTCTTCTGTCTGTTTCGGTTTCATCGTTCAATAGTCTAATTTCTGGTAAATGCCGAGCAAGCATTTCTAGAGGTTGCTATAATTACATGATATTTCTTCTATGTAATAAATTCATTATGACTAATCAATGTATAAGATATATAAATTAACTAAACCTTATTAGCAAAGTTGTATTTCCCAATTTGGTATTTTTTATCACAACTCAACAACATACATAACTCAAGTTACTATTTACTAACGTGGTGATAGGTAGTGGGTAGTGGGTAGTAGGTAGTAGGAATCCTATTACCCATTACCTACTACCTACTACCAACCTCAATTTAATAACTAGCAAATTGCTTTACATAGAAAATTATTTAAGCCTTGCGACACTTGCGTAAGTAATATCCCAAAAGTAAAATTTTGCCTAAATTCTGCTTCAGGCAATTAGCGAAGCTTAATTTATTTACATTGAAAAACTTTGAGTTATAGTTGTCACAATGAATGAATCAGTAAGTTAATATAATTCCGATTCAATTTCATTAAATGGCACAAAACATTCTGCGGGGAGGAGAACTATTTTCTGAGCAAAAATCAGTTTACCTCGATAATTATTCCGATTAATTACCACACCCAAAGGGCGATGCGAAATGTTGGGATGTACTTCGTAGTAAATGCGATAAATGTTACGAGCAGCTTTCAGTATACCTGGGTCTGCCAAAGTCGGAACATTTGCGGAACTGATGTTAACTTCTACCTGTGGTTTTCCAGCTTTTAGCACAGTTTTACCCCGATTTCTCTTGGATTTGTTAGGTGCGGCGGCAGCTGATAATATTAGCTGCCAATTAACACAAGGAAGACCTAAGATTGGAGGTTTTCTAGTTCTGTCAGCAGGGTATCTCCCATGCCTCGACAGCCCAAAAGTTTCATCCCTTCTGACATAATATCGCCAGTGCGATAACCTTTGTCTAGGACTTGCAATACCGCTTGCTCAATTTGATCGGCTGCGAGGGGTTGGTCAAGTCCATAACGCAGCATCATGGCGGCGCTAAGCACCTGTGCTAAAGGATTTGCCTTATCTTGACCAGCAATGTCAGGGGCCGATCCGTGAACTGGTTCAAACACTCCAGGGCCACTAGCACCTAAACTGGCAGAAGGTAACATCCCAATACTGCCTGTTAACATCGCTGCTGCATCAGAAAGAATGTCGCCAAATAAGTTTCCGGTAACAATTGTGTCGAATTGTTTAGGGGCACGAACTAACTGCATTGCAGCATTGTCTACATAAAGATGGGATAATTCGACATCAGGATATTCTGCGGCTAATTTGGTAATACGATCGCGCCACAACTGCGATACTTCTAACACATTTGCTTTATCGACTGAGCAAAGTTTACCACCACGTTTCTGAGCAGTTTCAAAGGCGACTTTACCAATGCGATCGATCTCGCTTTCAGTATAAGCCATCGTATTTACACCCCGTTTTTCCCCACTTTCTGTGGGAAAAATTCCCTTGGGTTGACCGAAATAAATTCCCCCAGTTAGTTCTCTCACCACCATAATATCCACACCTTCTACCACTTCTTTTTTTAATGTGGAAGCGTCAATTAATTGGGGTAAAATTTTTGCAGGACGCAGATTAGCAAATAAACCTAATCCCGCCCTTAATCCTAAAAGTCCGCGTTCTGGACGTTGCTGAGAAGGTAAATTATCCCACTTCCAACCCCCGATGGCGGCGAGTAAAACGGCATCACTGTTGCGACAAATTTCCAATGTAGAGGGTGGTAACGGATCGCCTGTATCATCAATAGCAGCACCACCAATTTTTGCTTGTTGAAATTCAAAGGTGATATCTAATTGCTGACCTACTGCTTTTAATACATCTACTGTAACAGCCATTATTTCCGGGCCAATACCATCGCCCGGTAAAAGCGTAATCCGATATTTTTTTGCTTGTGTCATGTGTGTTTGAGCTTGAAATCGCAGAATATTTATTTTGGCATTTAATTGTTACCGAAATCCTAATTATTTCGCAGTTTATTTATATTTTGTTCCCAATTTGCCCCATCAAAAGGAACAATGCGAAACCGCGACAAGACATCTTCATCCAAACAATGTACATTTACATCTATGCCATCGGGGTGCGATCGGGGTATATAAAAAGAATGTATCCCACAAATTCGGCAGAACAGATGTTTCGCCACTCCCGTATTAAAAGTATAAGTCGTCAAAGCATCTTCACCCTGCAACAACTTAAACTGTTCCTTGGGAACTATTAAATGCAAAAAACCCTTCTTTTTACAGATTGAACAATTACAATCTGTGGCTTCGTGCTCATCAACCACCACCTGAAATCGCACCGCGCCACAGTGACACCCACCTTGATATGTAACAGCTTCTCCTACTTCTGCTGTCATCGGGAAATACTCCTATCTTCTTGCTCTGCTTTCTAGTTTATCTTTTTCCCAGCCGAAAGCCTTCAAATTTCATCTGTGTTAATCTGTGTGCATCTGTGGATATCTGTGGTAAAAAATCCTATATTTTGCAGTTTTACCAGAAACCTAATGATTATTTACTTCGCTATTATTACCATTATTGCTGCTATTCTCAATTAATTTTAGTAATTCATCTAAAGTTTTTTCAAAATCAGATTCTAACTGTCTTTTAATTGGTTGTAAATCTTCAGCAAAAGGTTGATTATTGACTTCTATACCAAAACTTTCCAATAAATTTTTAATTGCTTGCAATCTCGCAGCCAAGAACTTAATTCTTTGCCATTTATCTTCAGAAAAACCACTCATATAATTCCAGAGTATTAAAAATAACAGATACGAATAGGACTTACGCTTTAACTTAAAAAATAGGAGCTAACCGTTAACTGTTTACCGGAACTCTAATTTAGTAAACAGGTAATAGCACTGCACTTTTTGCGTAAGTCCCAAAGAGGTGTCGGTATTCATTGCTTTTCTTTTCTATTTTCTGCTATTAAGGTTATGTATAATTTATACTCAGGTTAAGCTTAGTTGAGCCGTAGAGAAATGACCGCTTAGGATGGAGGGCAATTAATTGAAGATTATTTTACACATTACCGAAACCGCACAATGGGAACAGGCAAAGAATACTGGCAATTACTATAACAATACATTAGATTCTGAGGGATTTATTCATTGTTCAACCATAGAACAAATTGAAAAAACCGCTAACACTTTTTTCGCTAATCAAACCGGATTAATTTTACTTTGTATTGAATCAGAAAAAGTGCAACCAGAAATTAAATATGAAGCGGTAGGAGAAGAAAAGTTTCCCCATATTTATGGGTTGTTAAATACTGATGCTGTGATTGATGCGATCGCTTTTGGGCCAGATGCCAACGGCAAGTTTAAATTACCCCCAGAACTTGCTAAATTTAATCTTTAACTACTCAATAAAATTAGCAAATGAAAACATACGATTGGATTGTTGTTGGTGGCGGAATCACAGGTGCGGCATTAAGTTACGAACTAGCAAAAATAGGCTTTTCTGTACTACTTTTAGAAAAAGATGTTAAGCCACAAAATTCTACTCGTTATAGTTACGGTGGTTTAGCATATTGGTCAGGAACAACTAAATTAACTAGGCAACTTTGCGCCGAAGGAATTAGCCGTCATCGCATTTTATCTGAAGAATTAGAGACTGATACAGAGTTTCGGGAATTAGACTTAATTTTAACCATTGATACCTCTGAAGATCCAGAAAAAGTTGCCACTGCTTACAGCCAATTTGCTATTCCTCCCAAACTGTTAAATAGCCAAGAAGCTTGTGAAGTTGAACCTTTATTAAATCCTGACTCTATCAGTGGTGCTTTAACAGTTAAACATGGACATATTAACCCGGAGTTAACTACCCAAGGTTACACTCAAGCTATGATTAGATTAGGCGGAAAAATCCAAATCGCCGAAGTCTTAGGTTTCCTTCAGGAAAAGCAACAAATTTTCGGAATAAAAACCGCCAACGAAACTTACCAAAGTGCTAATGTTGTGGTTTGTGCTGGGGGAGTTAGCCGCAGTTTACTAAAAGCTGCGGAAATCAACATTAGATTGTTTTTTACTCATGCTGAATTAATCGAAATAGCCCCCGTTGATTTGAGGTTACGAACTTTAGTTATGCCAGCACAACTCAAACGGTTTCAACTAGAAGCAGAAGCTAGCAAATCAGAAGTTGAACATCTTTGGGAACAGCCAGAAACAGAGATAGTTCCATATATTTTAGATCCGGGTGCAATTCAATTTCAAGATGGCAGAATTATCATTGGACAAATTAGCCGGACATTGAGCGATCGCCATGCTAGAATTAATGCCAATACCAGCGAAACTGCCCTGCGTACCCAAGTTGGAAAAATCCTGCCCAAATTGGCGAATTTACCAGGAAAATGGCATCATTGTTTAGTAGGATTTAGCCATAATCGTTTACCTGTAATTGGGGCAATTCCCAATTTTACAGGCATTCACATTTTTTCCGGTTTTAGTAATCCTTTGGTATTGATTCCCCCATTAGCAAAACGTTTTGCCAAAGCACAAATTGGCGAAGATTCTATCATTAATCAACTGAAACTATCGTAAAAAACTGAAACTAAAACCAGGAGCGGGATTTATGGATTTACATGATTGTCAGGATTAATTTCTGTAAATCCTGGCTAAACTTTCCCTGGCTTCCAGTGTCCTTATTTAACAGCAAAAACTATGAAACCCTTAAAAATAGCAACTTCCACTCTGTTAACTTCCCTGTGTTTAGGATTACCCGCTCTAGCCCAAACTAACGCACCTCAAACCACAGTACAAGTTACCGAAGATCAAATAATTAATGCTTGCGTCCAAGGTAGACCAGAAACTTTGCCCATACCATTTCGAGACTTATCACCGAATGATTGGGCATTTAAAGCAGTAATGAACTTATATTACTGTGGTGCGATCGGCCCAAACACACCTCCAGCAGCAATTGAAACAATTAGAAATAATCAAAGAAACAGGTTACAAACAACTACTCCAAACAATCAAAACAATACATTCTAAGAAAGTTCGTTGTAGGGACTTCAGTCCCTACAACGAACGGTTATGAACTTATGCTCTAAAAGCGGAATTCGGTTTGCAAGTTACCTACAAAAACCGTTGGGTTATCATCGAAATTATTGATATTTCCAATTACATACAACGATGGCACAATACCAATATTGGGCGTAATAGGAATGAAGTAAGTTGTGCCAATTTCGTATTGAGTACCGCCATTGCCACCGCCAGCAACTAAAAATTTCCGACCTTCCAAAACATCAAAGGGAATCACAAAATTCACAGTTGCTAAAGCACCTTTTTTTCCTAGATCAGGAAAAGCTAACCCAGCTTGGATATTTTGGGCATTAATATTACCATCAGGGCGTGATTCGTCAATCGGACTAATATTGGTACTAGAATAGTAATAACGGCCAAAAATGCCAAAACCTTTGGTAATTAACCAATCAAAGTTTACCCCAAAAGTATCAGCAGAGGCATCATGAAGTCTACCACCAAAACCATCATCAGCTACTCCTAAAAGTGGCTGTCTAGCAATTTGTCCAAGAGGATTCCTGGGTAAATTAGAGTGCAGATAAAGAAAACGAATATTAGCAGTTGGTGTTGGTTTTATAGTCAACTCAGCAGTAATGCTGTCTGCACCATTAAACAAACCTATGTTAGGATCGGCAGCTGGACGTGGGCCAGGATTAAATTCAATACTTTCGGTCAAATATGCAGTGCGAAATTCAAAGTTTTTCGAGATATTCCACTCAACAACTGCACCTGCACCCCGTTTGGTATAAGTCAGAAGAGAACTGTTGATTGCGTTGAAAGTATTAGCACCTGTAAAGGGCAGAGTGAAAGGATTAAAATCAAAGTGAAGATACCAGTTAATTCTCGGCCCAACAGTAAGTCGTAAGTTGTCAGCAACAGGGAAACTATAGAACAGTTCACCAAGTACAACTTCATTGGCAAATACACCAGCAGTTTGATCGAAAAATGGTGTTCCAGCAGTGTTAAATAACCCAGCAGAAAGCAACTGATTGACTGGTGAATTACCATTTCCTGCTACTAATTTAGTTACTAAAGAATCCCTACCATTAAAAGAAGTATTCAAGGTTAACCAGGCTAATCCACTCATGGTAGTATTGGGATTAGTTGCTCTTCTAACCATTGGTTTATTAGTGGCAGGATCGCGCATTGCTATAGGTGGGGGGCCACTAAAACCTTCAACTTTGACATTATCTCCAGCTATAGAAGCTGTGGTGAAATTAAAAGCGACAAAACCATTAAGTTTAGTAGTAGTAGAAAATTGATTTGCTTCTACTTCACTAACTCTGGCTTCTAAAGCATCAACTCGACCGCGCATCGATGCCAATTCTACGGCAAATTCTTCTTGTAACCTTCGCAGTTTATCTAAATCTTCTTTACTTATTCCTTGGGGTAAAGCAGCGATTAATTCTTGAATTCGATCCAAACAACTATTTAACCCGGCGGCGAATTCATATCGAGTCATTGCTCGATTACCACGATAAGTTCTGTCGGGATAACCTTCAATACAACCGTAACGTTCTACCAATGATTGTAATGCTTGAAAAGCCCAGTCTGTGGGTTGAACATCGCGCAATTGGGAAACGGATGTTACCTGATCTAATTCGGAAGAATTGGGAGAATCTGTTGCCGTTTGATTTATATTATCAATGGTAGTAGTATCGCCTAGATCGGGAACCTGAGCAACTACGATCGCATCCACATTCCTACCTTTTCCATTTTCCGTCAGATCTGCGGCAATCGCGCCCCAAGGCATTAACCCACTAGCAAAAAAAATTACTGGACTAATTAGCCAACTCTGCCACAAAAATTTATTCATTTCTCCTCACACCAAAAGAAAAGCTCGTAGAACGAATGATACTAACAAACTTAGATATACCTAATAGTAAAACTCAGCCACAAACTGTTCGATCGGATACTGGCATAATACTGTTGGGGCAATTGCCAAAGAGTAGCTTATGATGGAAAGCTGGCATACTTTGAAGTTGCGTCAGTTGCTCCATGAACATCACTGCTGGTAAAGTCCTACAAAATGGCAAGTACATCCTGGATAATGCTATTGGTCAGGGGGGATTTGGCATTACCTACAAAGCTACCCACAACTATCTAGGACAGACGGTTGTCATCAAAACTCTTAACGAAGAACTGCGCCGCGAAGGGTATTTCGATCGCTTTCAGCAACAGTTTGTCGCCGAAGCCCAAAGACTTGCCAAATGTCAGCATTCCAACATTGTGCGAGTGCTAGACTTTTTTGAGGAAGATGGTCAGTCTTTCATTGTTATGGATTATATTCCTGGCCCGACCCTAGCCGAATTAGTCGCCCCAGGACAGCCTTTGACAGAACCACAAGCCATTCGCTACATTCGTCAAATTGGTTCTGCTTTAAAGGTAGTCCACCAAAATGGTTTACTTCACCGAGATGTCAAACCGCAAAATATTATTCGGCGTGAAGGGACAGAAACAGTAATTTTAATCGATTTTGGTATTGCTCGTGAATTTACCCCTGGAGTTACCCAAACGCACACAGGTGTATTATCAGCCGGATATGCACCTATAGAACAATATTTACCACAAGCCCGTCGTAGTCCGGCTACGGATGTTTATGCTTTAGCTGCCACGCTTTATTTTGCGCTGACAGGACAACCACCAGTAGCAGCTGCATTGCGCGATCGCATTTCTCTTCCTCATCCTACCGAACTTAACCCCAACATTAACCGCCAAACAGAACAAGCAATTTTGCGGGGGATGGAAATGGAAGCCGCCAAACGCCCACAAACTATAGAAAATTGGTTATCCCTACTGCCAATTCTACAAACAGAAGATCCATCGCTAACTAGCGTCACTGAAACTATTGTGCCAGATAGTGCGATCGCCAACCCACACCGTCAGCAAGTAGCCATTCCCCCCATCTTCCAAAATCGCAAATTCAAATCCTTAGCCATCACCGCATCCATCGCCGCCCTAGTCGGAATAACATTTGGTTTAGCCCTCCGCTTCAGCAATGGCGGAACCATCTTACAACGTCCACAGTCCTTTCCCCCTACCGAAAATTGGCCTACCGCAGAACCCACCATTTCCCCCACCCCCGAACCAGAAGCATCACCACAAAACTCTCCAACTAGAAATTCACAAACTAAAACAAATTCACCAACAATCAAAAATTCACCAAAAACACCTATAGCCGAAGAACAACCTACCCCACAACGTCCGCGTCGCAAAGTCCGTTCTGAACAGCCTTACCAGCAACCTGTACGTAACTACCGCCGCACCACACCCTCAACCCAAACTATTCCAGAAACCACTAACTCCAACCAATCACAAACCACAACCCCCAATTCCAACTCCTCCTCCAACTCCAATTCCTCAACTACCCCAGAAACAAATTCCCCACCAGAAACCCAACCCACACCAACCAACAATTCTGCCAACAACTCACGAAACACCGAATCCTCACAACCCTCACCTCTACAAATCATGCCCCCCATCCCCCCATCCTCGGAACCCATAACTCCCCCCAGCCAGGAAACTTCTCCCAGTCAATAAGAAGGCAGAAGGGAAGAAAGGCAGAAGGCAGAAGGCAGAAGGCAGAAGGCAGAAGGCAGAAGGCAGAAGGCAGAAG